>NZ_VPAL01000018.1:0-45284 GCF_013419245.1 Acinetobacter sp. YH12095 | reverse complement strand
CAAACTCTTCAGTTAAAATCATTTTGAAGTTTTAATCTAAACTTCCAAATCTGGCTCATCAATTTTCTGACTTAAATTTCGCTCAAATAAACTTCGAGTAATTTAAACCAATCAATCAATGAAATATCTTCGATCAATCAATCAGTAAAAATCCACACAAGTTGTTCTTCATAATCTCTTAATGATCTCAATTTCTGCCTCGTCAGCAGAAATTTTAACGCAAAACACTTCTAACAACTTAACCCTGTAAGCTAAGTTCGTAGGCTGTTTCGCGTCGGGATGGGTGCATTCTAGGGGATTTCAAAATCTTTGCAAGCCCCAAATTAGAATATTTTTCACGTATGTATTTTTTTTCTACAAAAATGCTTGGTTTTTTAATTTTTTAGCTATTTTTTCATCAAATTTAAATAAAAACTCCCATCTACAAAGTAAACAGGACTTTTTCATCCATACTTTTATGGACTCAAATCGGTCAAGTTTTGCAGGCTGTAATCAACGATTGCCAATGTATATGATTCTTTTTGTCTTGCGACATCTAAAAAATTTTACATCTCTGTTAAAAATGCTTTTGCATTATCCAAAATAATATTCCTACATACGGCGTACATCTAGCATTGATTTCATGTCAGCTTGGTGGTTTTGTCCGTTAATTCAAAGTTGATGCTTAGCATTTGCATTACCGACTTCAAGTTGACAAACCTACTCTTCTATTCGGCAAGTTTAGATCGCGCCATCCACATGCACTACTTACAAGATGTTTTACCATATATAAGTAGCTTTGAAATTTGAATTAGGTCTTAAAGTTTTAAGAATATTTTTATAAAACAAAGAGAAGTA
This sequence comes from Acinetobacter sp. YH12095, assembly GCF_013419245.1. Lineage (NCBI taxonomy): Bacteria > Pseudomonadati > Pseudomonadota > Gammaproteobacteria > Moraxellales > Moraxellaceae > Acinetobacter > Acinetobacter sp. YH12095. Next base: position 44,447 of record NZ_VPAL01000018.1, on the reverse strand, counting down.
ATCTTACATTTTACCTTTAGATATAAAATACAACAAAACTAGAGGCAAAAAAAAGAAAGAGATCTCTCCCAAAATCTCTCCCTCGGAGTTGAATCTATATGCGATCCATATATCGTTATTATAGTTATACGAAAAAAAAGAGTCCCTTGGGGAAGGGACTTGTAAATTGTGGAGCTATAGTTATAAGTACCCTCTAGATCTGTTTTGTACACTGTGTCTAGATGGGTAAATCTTATACATAACTGAGCAAAAATGCAAGCTGCTTGGCAAAATTTAAGTGTTGTTTTTATAAGGTTTTTTTTGAATTTACTTATTCATATAATTAATATACCAAACAGAAAATAAAAGCAGACCGAAGCCTGCTTTTATTTCAATCACTTAGAATGGATCTAGTCCGTAAATGTGACTTTGGCAATGGCTTTTTTACCCGCCTGAATAATATATGTTGCGTTTTCTTTGACCGAGAAACCTGCGTCGACCACATTCCAATCTACTTTTACTGCGCCACGTGCAACAGCATCTTTGGCTTGTGCAGCATTTTTGGTTAAACCTGCAGCACGTACAATAGAAGCAATAAATAATTCACCACCAAATTCAGCACGTGAAATCGTCACTTCTGGCGTACCTTCAGGTAATTCACCTTCGGTAATGATATTACCTGCACCTTTATGCGCATTGGCTGCAGCTTCGCTGCCGTGGAAACGCTCAACCAATTCGAGTGCCAAAATCTTTTTGATTTCTTGCGGATTACGACCTTCTGCCATTTCTTTAAGCAAAATTTCAATTTCATCCATCGACTTGAAGCTGAGTAACTCAAAATAGCGCTCAATCAGACTATCAGGCATCGACAAGACTTTTTGATACATCGCACCCGGTGCATCAAATACACCAATATAATTGCCCAAAGATTTAGACATTTTATTCACGCCATCTAAACCTTCAAGAATTGGCACGGTAATACAAACTTGCGCTTCCTGATCATAACGACCTTGCAAGGTACGTCCCATCAACAAGTTAAAGGTCTGGTCTGTACCGCCCAATTCTACATCGGCTTGTAATGCCACCGAGTCATAACCTTGTACCAACGGATACAAAAATTCGTGAATCGCAATCGGTTGCTGGTTGTTATAACGCTTGGTGAAGTCATCACGTTCCAACATACGCGCTACGGTTTGCTGCGATGCCAACTGAATTAAATCTGCTGCAGTTTTTGTTGCAAACCATTCAGAGTTAAACACCACTTTGGTTTTATTTGGATCAAGAATTTTAAAAACTTGTTCCTGATACGTTTTGGCATTTTCCAAGACTTTTTCACGTGACAACGGCGGACGTGTAGCACTTTTACCTGTTGGGTCACCAATCATGGCAGTGTAATCGCCAATCAAGAAAAATACTTCGTGACCTAAGTCTTGGAATACTTTTAATTTATTGATTAATACCGTATGCCCCAAGTGTAAATCAGGTGCAGTCGGGTCAAACCCCGCCTTAATTTTTAAAGGACGATTCTCTTTTAATTTCTTTAGAAGATCTTCTTCAGAAATAATTTCATGCGTGCCTCGTTGAATGAGAGCAAGTTGTTCTTCAGCTGGCAGGAAATTTGACATCACGAAATCCAAACACATCAGTTATTCAATTTGTGCGATATACTAACACTTTTTCAGCATATTGCAGGCTATAGAATAACCATGACAGCGATCTATATTGGGGTAATGACGGGCACAAGTATGGATGGTGTCGATCTTGTTGCTGCTTCTTTTGATCCACTGCAACTCCACGCGACCCTGACTTTGCCGTTTGATCCCGATTTACGTGACGAACTCATGGCACTGACTTTGCCAGGTGACAATGAAATTGACCGCATGGGCAAAGCAGATGTGGCTTTAGCCACCATGATTGGACATGGTATTAACAGCCTGATTGAAAAAAATAAACTGGATAAATCTCAAATTAAAGCGATTGGTTCGCATGGCCAGACCATTCGTCATCGTCCTGAACATGCTTTTACTTTACAAATTGGTGATCCGAACATCATCACCGAAATCACCCAAATTCCTGTAATTTCAGATTTTCGTCGTCGTGACATGGCTGCAGGCGGACAAGGCGCACCGTTAGTGCCCGCTTTCCATCAAAACTTATTCCAACATCCGAGTATTCATCGGGTAATTTTAAATTTAGGCGGCATTGCCAATGTCAGTTTGTTGCCTGCAGGACAGCCCGAAGCAGTATCGGGTTTTGATACAGGGCCTGCCAATATTTTAATGGATGCTTGGTGTGAGCGTTACACAGGACAACCTTATGATGAAAATGGCAATTGGGCTGCGTATGGACATCCGATTCGCAGCTTGTTAGATCGTTTACAAGCCCATGCTTTTTTCTCTAAAGAACCACCCAAAAGTACAGGGCGCGAAGACTTTAACTTGGAATGGCTAGATGAACAGGTTGCCGATTGGCGCAATGATGTGGAATATGACGAGCTGGAAGATAATCCTGAAAATATTCAAGCGACTTTATTAAAGCTCACCACCCGCGCGATTAAAAAAGCCATTTATCGTTCAGGCATGGATACAGGTGAAGTCTATGTCTGTGGCGGTGGTGCCTATAATTCTTATTTGCTAGAGCAATTGCGCTGGCGTTTGCGCAAACATCAATGGACTGTACAAAGTACAGCCGATTTAGGGCTAAACCCAACATGGGTCGAAGCCACCGCCTTTGCTTGGTTGGCAATGCGTTTTTGTCAGCAATTAAGTGGCAATTTACCTGCGGTCACAGGGGCTAAAGGTGATCGCATTTTAGGTACCATGACTTTGGTTTAAGGATGCACTTTTAAACCAGATCAGTAGCAACAAAAAAGCCTTTCCTCTTCTATATAGGAAAGGCTTTGATCATTTTGAGTGCATCAATCTACTTTTTCAGATGCTGATACTCAAAAATATTTAAATCATACTTAGATTGAGAATGAAGAACCACAACCACAAGTCGTGGTTGCATTCGGGTTTTGTACCACAAAACGCGAACCTTCCAAGCCTTCAATATAGTCCACTACCGAGCCAACTAAATATTGATAGCTGAGTGAATCGACCAGCATTTTTACATCGCCATTCACAAATTCTGCATCATCTTCATTTTGGCTTTCCGCAAAGTTAAAGCCATAAGAAAATCCTGAACAACCGCCACCTGTCACATATACACGTAGCATTAAGTCTTGATTACCTTCACTGTCACGCAATTGGCGAACTTTTTTAGCAGCGTTGTCGGTGAGCTCAAGTGCTTGGGCATTCATGATGGATTTTCCTCAGGTACAATTCAGATGTCTTTTCTGCAAAAAGACCACTTATCAAGTATAGCATACTCAATATTGGGACGGTGATGCAGAATTAAAGTGAATTCTGAGTAATTACCTCAAGATTCTCCAATTATTTGTAATTTTCGTCCTGCAAGCCACATTCAAAATTGGTTGGCGCTTCTTTACAGCGGAATTGCCACAATAATTTCATCATGCGTTTGTCATAAACACCACGTTTAGTTAAATCAATCCGCGATTCACGCATCATTTTTTGATAACCCGGTTGATCTGCTGCAGGCACTTGCATCCAATATTTTGCAGGAATATCGGCTTTCATTTTGCCTAAAATACCAAAGGCACGTGGTAACTGCCCTTTCACCCATTCACGTGATTTTTGCCCAAAACCTGCAGGGAATTTATCTGGGCGGATAATAATATTGCCCGTGACCTGTAAAATTGGATAATTCACAATCGCGCCTTTAGTGCCTAAGCCTTTATGTAGTTCCAAAGGACGGAATACTGCAGCAGGCGCACCAATAATATCGACCTGACCATTGTTAAATTTACTGCCAAAATTGGTGACATCGGCACTTACTGCTTGCGCACCAATTTGCTGTACCATAATTTTTTGCGCTTGGTCATAATCTAAAACAGCAATTTTTTTCCCCGCGGCTTTGGCGACACTATTAATACTGCGGTCATTCACCATCAAAAAGGCATCACCCACAGGAATGACACCTGCGACTTCATACTGACCATTGCGCATATATTTGGCAAAAGCAGGACTCGCCAAACCTTGCATGACTTTAACTGCCAGTTTTAAATCTGGAATCGCACCAATTGCATCTAATGAGCCTGTAAAATGGTTAAATTGACGACCACGCATGCCCGTCACACTAATACCATCACATTTTCCTGCTTTAAAATCTTCTGCAATCACGCCTTCGTTTTGACCTACGCGTAACTCAATTTCTGCGCCCCAGTTTTTGGCCGCCAATTGATAGTCTTGCATTAAGTTATAGACATCACCGTTTTTACCGACCAAGTCGAATACACAGACCACTTGTTTGGCCTGCGCTGCACTAGCGACTAAAGATAAGCCTGCGCCAAATAATAAAGCTTGCGTCCATTGTTTCATTTCTAGTTCCTTCCATTTTTTGTTTTTCTGCGCACAGTTGATCCAAACCTTCAATTTAGTATCACTGTTCTTTTATCAAGCTCAGATTAGCGAATTTTGATTTTTTGGCTGATATGGCTCAATTGACGAATCTTTCATTATAAAAAACCTAGAGATCTAGGCTTTTTTATTAAAAATCAATCTATTCGCCACCAAGTGAACATTCAAAATTGGTTTTTTCGACAGAACAACGAGCGCGTTTTAACACACTCATCATGGCAGGGTCATAAATGCCGCGTTTGGTCATATCCATACGTCCATCACGCAGCATTTTTTGATATTTGGTTTTATCTTCTGCGCTCAAGTTCATTTTATATTTGGCTGGAATCTCACCTTCCAAACGATTAATCATACTCATCGCTTTAGGCAGATTTTTTACAAACCAATCTCGTGATTTTTGCCCAAAGCCCGCAGGGAATTGTTCAGGGCGAATCACAAAGTCTGCGGTCACTTGTAATACAGGGAAGTTAAACATCGCCCCGTTATTGCCTAAACCCTTGTAGATTTCTAAAGGTTTGTACGCATAGGCAGGCGCACCGACCATATCGACCTGACCATTGTTAAATTTCGCCACAAAGTTAGATACATCAGAAATGACAGCTTGCGCACCTACACGCTGCACCATAATTTTTTGTGCATCGTCATAGCCCAATACCGCAAACTTTTTCCCTGCTGCTTTTTCAATCGAGCTGATGTTCTTGTCGCGCACAAAAATAAAGGCCGAACCTAAAGGTGAAATACCCGCAACTTCATATTTCTTGCCACCTAAATTGGTAACCATTTTCGCTGCATTACGTTGATCTAAAGCAAAGCTGATGGCACGTTGTGCAATCGCATTACTTGGCGCACCACCTAAAGCATCAATCGAGCCTGCAAATTTATTGTATTGGCGAGCACGCATGGCGGTCATAAATACCCCATCACATTTGCCTGCTTTAAAATCATTGTCTGCGACAGCTTCATCCTGACGTGGAATTAAATTGACTTCTGCACCCCAGCCTTTTGCTGCTAGCGCCCACTCTTGTGCCATCTGAAAAGATTCACCTGACTTACCCAGTAAGTCAAAAACACATACATCTACTTTTGCTGCTTGCGCCTGAGCACTGAAACCGATCGCTGCGAATGCTGTCAATGTTGCGCTGACCCATATTTTTTTCATTGTTTCGATCCTTCTACAGATTTTTTTATTTTTGAGTGTCCGTACACGAAACAAATATTAAGCAAGTTCAAATTAAAAAAATAGAGCATTTACTCGAATTTCATCTGTCAATTCTGCCAAAACCTTATACTGCCTTATTTAAGCGATCATTTTTATTTCATAATTCACTTATATTTTATAGATTTAGATCAAAATAAAGATCATTTCCAACATGCACGTATTTTGTGCTTGTTTACAAAGTCATAAAAAAAGCCTGTTGTTAGATCATAATTTTTAAACATCACAAGAGAGATTTTTCGCAAATCACAAATAAAACTGGGCTTATTTTTGTTTTCTGGTGGGCTTCCATTAGAATATGCCCAACTTTTGTTGTGACCAGTAAACACCATGATTCAACTTGACCAAGTTTCTTTACGCCGCGGTGGACGTGTTTTATTTCAAAAAGCGTCTATGCAAATCCATCCAGGCTGGAAAGTCGGTCTTACAGGTGTCAATGGTGCAGGAAAATCCAGTTTATTTGCTGCGCTTTTAGGTAGTTTAACCCCAGACGAAGGTACGTTGAGCCGTCCGCAAGGCTGGACTGTGGCGCACATGGCACAGGAAGTTAAAGCATTGGATTTGCCTGCGATTGATTTTGTGCTGTCGGGTGATGAAGAATACTGGAACATTCAACAACAACTGCAACATCCTGAACAATTAAATAATGACCAACTTGCACATTTGCATGGTCGTTTTGATGAAATTCATGGCTATACCGCACCCGCCAAAGCCGCACAACTGATGGCAGGTTTAGGTTTTATGGAACATCAAAACAGCTTGGCGGTCAGTAGTTTTTCTGGTGGATGGCGCATGCGTTTAAATTTGGCGCGTACCTTAATGAGTCGCTCCGAATTATTATTACTGGACGAACCAACCAACCACTTAGACTTAGATGCAATTTTATGGTTAGAAGACTGGCTTAAAGCCTATGCGGGAACTTTGGTGCTGATTTCCCATGACCGTGATTTTTTAGATGCCATTACCGATCATATTTTACATATTGAAAATAGTGAACTGACTTTATATACAGGCAATTATTCAACCTTTGAAACCACACGCAGTGAACGCTTGGCACAACATCAACAAGCGTATGAAAAACAATTAGAAACCCGTGCACATTTACAAAAATATATTGATCGTTTTAAAGCCAAAGCCACCAAAGCACGGCAGGCACAAAGCCGTATCAAGCAATTGGAACGCATGCAATTGCTTGCCCCTGCGCATGTAGATACACCATTTACCTTTAGTTTCCGTGAACCGACCAAAATGAGCTCACCCTTACTGACCTTGGAACAAGTCAGCATTGGTTATGCAGACAAAGTGATTGCCAGCAAAATTAACCTACAAATTACCCCGACCAGTCGTATTGGTTTATTGGGGATGAACGGCGCAGGTAAATCGACCTTAATTAAATCCTTAGTGGGTGAATTGGCGTTATTAGCAGGTACTCGCAAAGCCTCAGAATTACTCAATATTGGCTATTTTGCACAGCATCAAATGGATGCTTTGGATGATAGCGCCAGCCCGATGCTACAACTGGCACGCATTGCCGATAAAAAAATCAGCGAAGCCACTTTACGCGCCTTTTTAGGCAGTTTTGGTTTTAGTGGCGAACGTATGGACACGCCTTGTGAAAGTTTTTCAGGAGGTGAACGTGCACGTTTGGCTTTGGCTTTAATTGTCTGGCAACGTCCTAACGTACTGATTCTGGACGAACCGACCAACCATTTAGACTTAGATATGCGACATGCCTTAACCATGGCATTACAGGATTATGAAGGTGCAGTGGTATTGGTGTCACACGAACGTCAATTAATTGCCAGTGTCTGCGATGACTTACTCTTGGTTCATGCAGGACAATGCACAGAATTTGAAGGCGATTTACAAGATTATGCCCAATGGTTACGCCAAGCTCGTGCAGACATGCTTAAGCAAGGTACATCCAACACAGCTCCATCCAATCCAAGTCCAGTGGTTGAGAACAAGACTAACCTAGTCAAAGTAGATAAAGAAGCTCAACGCAAACTGGCAGCACAACGCCGTGAACAAACTCGCCCTATTCGTAAAAATATTGAAAAATACGAAGCGCAAATTGAAAAAATTCAACCGCGTCTGACTGAAATTGAAACCGAACTGGCAGATCCTGCCCTTTACGATGCCAACCGTAAAGATGATTTGCTCAAACTCATGAATGAGCAAAATGATCTGAAAACAAAATTGGCACAGGCAGAAGAACAAATGCTTGAATTGATGATGGAATTGGAAGAACTCGAAAGTAGCTTTGAATAGCCATACCGATGAGATTTTAACGCTATGCTAAATAGGGTTAAATCTCATCATATTTCGTAGAATATGCATTGTGTATGTTCCATACTTATAAGACACATTCGTAATAGTTTTAATCTTTAGTTTATCTTCACAATAACCACGCAAAGAAATTTAAGTCACTCTCTGCGTTTGTTTATTTTTACTTATCAATCTTGCACCACAGCATAGTTGTATGACACCCCCACCCTGAATAAAAGTAAGACAGCATAGCTACCAAGCAAGAAGTTTTGAATTTAAAACTCAGTGTGATTTTTAAATTCAAAATCTACAATTTAAATTTAAAAGCAAAAACTTAGTTATCCACAACTCAAACTAACTGTTATTTTAAATTCAAAACTCTAATTAAAGCCAAATCAATCCATTCTTTCATGGTTATTTTGAGTCATTGAATCTCAGTGATTCACAGAAAATCGCTGCTACTCGGCAGTAATTTTTGCTTTGCTAATACATAATTCTTGTATTTTCCAGCCCTGAATATAGCGCCAGATTTCTTGAATATACCCTTGATCATCCGCCAAACCAATTTGAATCCGACAGTTAACCTGCTCACGATCAAACTCATATTCTTCTAATTCAACATTCGGTTTGATCGGTTTCCAGACACCATTATTCACTGCATGCTGAATGTTGGCATAACGTGTTTCACGATTTTCCACACGTGATTCTGCCGTATAAACGACTTTAAAATCTTCATCTTCATAGTGTGCTAACAGCTCCACATTGCCAGTAAAAAAAGCATTCACCCATGCATCACGTGCTTGTTCTAATTGATTATCCATCTTAATGATTCTCCTATATTTTTGGCTTAATGTAGCTCAGCATGACAGAACAATAAGTCAGTTTTATAAAAGTTATTTGGATGAATCACGACAACAACAAAAGCCAAACATAAAAAAGCACTCCGTAGAGTGCTTATGGTTATGCGGATGATTTGGACGAATTAAGCGTCAATATCTGCATTTAAGGCATTTTCTTCAATAAAGGCACGACGTGGTTCTACATCATCGCCCATTAAGCAAGAGAACATGCGGTCTGCTTCAATGGCATCATCAATGGTGACTTGCAACATATTGCGGTTTTCTGGGTCCATCGTGGTTTCCCAAAGTTGTTCCGCATTCATCTCACCCAAACCTTTATAGCGCTGAATCATCATGCCGCGACGCGAGTCCTGCAAAATGTGTTGCCACACTTGATGGAAATTGTTGACCGTAATTTTACGTTCGCCTTTTTCCAAATACGCACCTTCTTCAAGCAGCGTAAACCAGCTTTTTGAATTTTTCAGCAAACGTGCATATTCAGCTGAACCCAGCAAACCTGTATCTAGTAAATAAGTATGGGGCAAGTTGTGCACATATACCGTGATTCGTGGCCAATACGTTGCAGATTTTTGACCATCCGCATCTTCTTTTTCAAACTGTTCGATGCTTAATTCAGGACGCAAACCTGGCTGTAATCGTTCAATGCTTTGACGTAATTGCTCGCCCCATTGTTGTACATACGCCTGATCTGCTGCTTGATCAATTTTAAAGGCATCTAATTCTAATAAACCATCCAACAGACTTGCAGGATAACGCAGCGTTAAGCGGCTCAAACTCTTTTGTGAGGTTTGATAATCCGCAATGACTTTGGCTAAAGCCTCGCCACGAATTGCAGGTGCATCAGCACTCACATGCAGCTCCAGTTCATCAATCGCATTCGAAATTAAATAGGTTTCTAAAGCATCATTATCTTTGATGTACTGTTCTTGCTTGCCTTTTTTCAACTTATACAATGGTGGCTGTGCGATATAAATATGACCGCGCTCGACCAACTCTGGCATTTGACGGAAGAAGAAGGTCAACAGCAAGGTACGAATGTGTGAACCATCTACGTCGGCATCGGTCATGATGATGATTTTGTGATAACGCAGTTTGTCTGGGTTATATTCTTCACGACCAATACCACAGCCTAAAGCAGTAATTAAAGTACCTACTTCTGCCGATGAAATCATCTTGTCAAAACGGGCACGTTCCACGTTCAGGATTTTACCTTTCAGTGGCAAAATCGCCTGCATTTTACGGTTACGGCCTTGTTTAGCCGAACCACCTGCCGAGTCACCCTCGACCAGATATAATTCAGATAATGCTGGGTCTTTTTCCTGACAATCAGCCAATTTACCTGGCAAACCTGCAATATCCAAAGCACTCTTACGGCGCGTCATTTCACGGGCTTTACGCGCTGCATCACGGGCACGTGCTGCATCAATAATTTTACCCGCGATAGATTTTGCCGCTTGCGGATTTTCCAATAAATATTCAGAGAAAGATTTATTCATGGCCTGCTCAACAGCAGGTTTCACTTCACTCGATACCAATTTTTCTTTGGTCTGTGATGAGAATTTTGGATCTGGCACTTTGACCGACACAATCGCGGTTAAACCTTCACGTGCATCATCACCCGATACCACAACTTTTTCTTTTTTAAGAATATTTTCGCTTTCCATGTAGTTATTTAAACCACGGGTCAGCGCAGCACGGAAGCCTGCCAAGTGCGTTCCACCATCTTTTTGTGGAATATTATTGGTAAAACAACGTACGTTTTCCTGATAAGAATCATTCCACTGCAAAGCAACTTCTACGGTAATCCCGTTTTCAGCCTGTGTCGTGAAATGGAAAATTTCATTCAGATGGGTTTTGCCTGCATTGATATATTTCACAAATTCAGACAAACCACCTTCATAGTCAAAAATATGTTCTAAATTGACACGTTCATCACGCAGTACAATACGCACGCCCGCGTTTAAGAAAGACAGTTCACGCAAGCGACGCGCCAAAATATCTACGTTAAAAATGGTTTGGCTAAAGGTTTCAGCACTTGGCCAAAAACGCACAGTCGTGCCTGATTGCTCAGTGTCGCCCACTACTTTTAAAGGATATTGTGGATCACCGTGACGGTATTCCTGTTGGTGAATTTGACCCGCGCGTTTAATCGTTAATTCAAGTTTACTCGATAAAGCGTTGACCACCGACACACCAACACCGTGCAAACCACCCGAGACTTTATAACTGTTGTCATCGAACTTACCGCCTGCGTGCAGAATTGTTAGAATTACTTCTGCCGCAGAAACACCTTCTTCAGGGTGAATATCGGTTGGAATACCACGACCATTGTCAGATACGCTGACAGATTCATCTTCATGGATAGTCACCAAAATTTCATCACAATGACCCGCCAAAGCTTCATCAATAGCGTTATCGACTACCTCGAACACCATGTGATGCAAACCTGTACCATCATCTGTATCACCGATATACATGCCTGGGCGTTTACGAACAGCATCTAGGCCACGCAATACTTTGATACTAGAGGAATCATAAGCCTTTTCATTGGTTTGTTCTGTAGTAGAGACAGATTGATCTTCTGAACTCATGGTTTCTCCCTAGTGAAAAATAGGTCTATCCAAAGATAAAAAAATTATTGCTCAACAGCCTGCACCGTTCCGTGATCGACCTGAAATAAGCGATAAGGAATCGACAACGCTTGTAAGTGTTGTTGCACGGATTGATGATCTAAAGTGGTAATAAAAACTTGACTACCCAATTGGCTTAATCGTTCAATTAAACGTTGTTGTGCGCTTAAATCTAATTCTGCTGTCAGATCATCTAATAATACCACAGTTTCCTTATTAGACGCATGCAGCATTGCAATCTGTGACAGTTTTAATGCCATAATCAATAGCTTTTTCTGCCCACGTGACAGCACCACATCGGCATCACCCATTGGGGTTTTTAAGCGTAAATCGGCGCGGTGTGGCCCATATTCGGTATAGCGACGTTCCACATCTTTTTGATGATAATTGCACAGATCATTCAACAAGCCTGTTTCGGTATGAAAGCCTGCGCTGTATTCCAGACTAATGTGTAAATCAGGCAATAAATACTGTAAATCTTGTGCAAAAAATTGCTGCCATTGTTCCACCGTTCCCAAACGCTGCCGATGCAAAATCTCACCATAATCACTGAGCATTTTGTTCCACGGTTCCAAGTCCGACAGACTTAAATGTCGCTGTGATTTAAGCAAACTATTACGTTGTTTTAAGGCACGTGAATAATATTGCCAAGCGTGATAAAACTCTGGTTCCACGTGGAACATCAACCAGTCCAACAGTTGCCGTCGTGGTTTTGCACCATGGTCAATAATATCGGTACTGAGTGGATCAATATGTTGTAAAGGCAGAATTTTAGCCAATTGCCCTTGGGTCGCAACAGGGTCGCCATTGACCTTAATCAACTGCTCACCCGATGCCATTTTTTGCATGCCAATTTTTTCAGTCAATGACTGAGCAAATACAATCGCATCTTGGCTACTGTTCTGAATGTAATTTTTAGGAATATGGGTGCGAAAAGAACGCCCTGTCGCCAATAAATGAATCGCTTCTAAAATCGAGGTTTTACCCGAACCATTTTGCCCATAAAAGACGTTAAACGGCTGCAACTCATGAAGTGCAACCGCTTTTAAGTTCCGAACACGCTCGATATGTAAACGCGTAATATGCATGATTCAGCTAGATTTAATCTTGAAATAAACCGCTCACTTAAACACGCATTGGCATCACAACATAGGTTTGATCTTGATGTGCTGGATCTTGTACCAATACCGATTGATTGGCTTCGGTCATGGTCATCGATACATCATCGCCATCCAATGCCCCTAATACGTCCAATAAATACTGTGCGTTAAATGACATTTCTAACGGCGAATCGGCATATTGAATCGCTAAATCTTCAATTGCTTCATCTTGTTCTGGGTTATTGGCACGTAATTGCAAGGTGTCCGCACTAAAATTCAGGAATACGCCACGCAATTTTTCATTACTTAAAATCGCCACACGCTGTAAAGATTGTTTAAATACATCATGCGCGATCAGCACGTTTTTATCACCACCACGTGGAATCACACGGCGATAATCTGGGAACTTACCATCAATTAATTTAGTGGTAAAACGCACGGTAATTTCTGCTTGTTCTTTGTCACGGCTTGGGGTGCGAATGGTCACATTCAGCAATTCACGCCCAATTAAAAGTGCCAGTTGTTCATCTTCAATGCTCAGCAAACGCTGCAATTCAGCCACAGCTTTACGCGGCACAATGGCTTGAATTAATTGAGTAGCTGTCGAAGATGCCGCTGTTTCACACAAGGCCAAACGGTGACCATCTGTGGTCACAGCACGTAATTGGTTTTCATCAATTTCTAACAAAGTACCCGTTAAATAAAAGCGTACATCCTGCACTGCCATCGCAAACGCAGTTTTTTCAAACAAACGCTTCAGCTCACGCTCAGTAACCGTCACTTGCGTACCTTGAGCATTTTCTGTAGCCAATAATGGATAATCTTCCGCAGGCAAAGTACCTAATACAAAGCGGCTATTGCCCGATTTTAAAATACAGCGCTGATCTTCAGTGATTTGCAAATCAATCAAAGCTGCGCTTGGTAAAGATTTACAAATATCCATCAGTTTACGTGCAGGCACTGTAGTTTCCCCTGCCTGTAAACATGCCCCTTCAGTCAGATTCGTACTGGCAACCAATTCCACTTCCAAGTCCGAACCAGTAATGGTTAAGGCTTGCTCAGTCACCTGAACTTTGACATTGGATAAAATATTTAAGGTATGGCGACGTTCAACCGCTCCTACGACATGTGACAGAACATTCAGTAAGCTTTCTTTCGCGATTTTTAAACGCACGGTACATTCCTCTAACAACTGAAGATTGGAGTATAAAATAGGTTTTTTAGCAGTGTACTATGCGGCAAAAGCTGCCGCATGGCAAGAACAGAATTTGAGCAAATTCGGTCAACTTTGCAACAATCGTTGCAGGTTTTTATAGTCTTCGTTAAAGATCGGATCTTCTTCGCGCAGGCTTTGTACTTTTTCGCAGGCATGCATCACGGTACTGTGATCACGGCCACCAAATGCCATACCAATTTCAGGGAAACTGTCGCCTGTCAGCTCACGTGCCAAGCCCATTGCCAACTGACGTGGACGCGCATAAATACGGGTACGTTTTGGCCCCACCAATTCTTTGAGCGGAATACGGAAATATTCACTCACGACTCGCTGAATATTTTCGGTACTGATGGTACGTGCGCGAATTGCCAAGACATCTTTTAAAGATTCACGTACCACATCTAGATCGATTGGGGTGCCTTTAAAACGGGAAATTGCCACCACTTTATTGAGTGCACCTTCAAGTTCACGCACATTAGCCACCACTTGCTGGGCAATAAATAAAGCACAGTTACGTGGTAAATCTACGGCGCTGCTTTCAGCTTTCTTTAATAAAATTTCAATTCGGGTTTCAATATCTGGCGGTTCTACCCCGACTGATAAGCCCCAAGAAAAACGTGACACCAAACGTGCATCCAATTCGGTTAATTCTTTTGGATAACGGTCTGAAGTCAAAATAATCTGTTTAGATTCATCCAATAAAGCGTTAAAGGTATAGAAAAACTCGACCAAACTGGCTTCTTTACCTGCCAATAAGTGAATGTCATCCACCAATAACAAATCTAAAGAGCGGCAGTTTTTCTTAAATTCTTCAACCTTGCCCTGCTGCAAAGAGCTGACAAAATCCTGCACAAAACTTTCTGCAGTCATGTACATCACCCGTGCATTCGGTTTGGCTTGCAACAAAGCATTGCCCACCGCTTGCATCAAGTGAGTTTTACCCAAACCTGTTGGGCCATACAAAAATAATGGGTTGTGCTGTGAAGCCCCCAATTGGGTCAATACCTTGCGACAGGTTTCCGCAGCCATTTGGTTAGAACGACCTTCCACAAATAAGGAAAAGGTAAATAACGGATTGAGTTGGCGTTTACGGCTTTTTGCAGAACTTTCTTCTTTTTCACGTTTAGGCTTGGCCACAGGCGCAGGGCTAGATTCCAGCGCAGCAGTAGTGGTAGCAGGTTGTTCACTGGCCGATAAAATTGCACCTGGACGCGAATCGACTAAAATTTCGACCTTACGCACGCGTCCCTCAGACAACTGCTCTGCCAAAATAGTAATCAATTCCAGATGATGTTCTTGAATGTAACGCGTCCAATAAGGATTAGGCGCATAAAGTTTTAATGTATCTTCAACTTCTTCTGCCACCAATGGGCGAATCCACATTGTAAAGACATTTCCAGAGAGCTCTTGTCGCAAGCGATTTAAGCAGTCCGTCCAAAGCATGTGAAACCCCTATCTAATCCATTTTTAAATTTAAAACTTCTCTCGACCGCCTGAGCGGGTCGCCATTCTAACCAAGTTATCCACATCTGTCATGACAAAATCAGCAAAATTGCTCAAAAAAGGAATCACTAAACCTGAATTTAAATTTGAAACGTGGTGTGGATAAGTTTATCCGCAAGGTGTGGATAAAATATAGCACAAAGTTATCCACATAGTATTAAAATTATAGAAACACAGATATCCACAATTCAAAAATTTGTTTTATAAAAGAAAAAGTGGGTTTTCAACAGAAAAATGCGTCCCTAATAGTAATAAATTTAAATTTATAAATTTGAATTTATTTATAAGAAACGTTGCAACTGTGGATAATTCAATCTGAGTTTAAATTTAAATTCAAAACCGAAAATTTTAAAATTAAACAGAATAAGCTTGTGGATAATTATGTGAATAATACTGTTAATAACTTATTAGTCAAGCATAAACAATTACTTATCTTGTGTATACTTTAATTTGTACGATCAACCAGTCAATTGAGCGAAAACTTGTTAAAAAGAAAAATTTAGGCTTATTTTGCAAGAAACCGTGTTTTTCATTGACAGCTCAAGCAATGAGCACTAAAATCGCGGACCTTTATAGAAAGATCATTTTTGGAGTTTCGATATGAAACGTACATTTCAACCATCTGAATTAAAGCGTAAGCGCGTTCATGGTTTCCGTGCTCGTATGGCTACTAAAGCTGGTCGTCAAGTATTGGCTCGCCGTCGTGCAAAAGGTCGTCACAGCTTAACTGTTTAATACAGTCACTCTGAACCGACTCTTGGGTGTTATGACAACACTTTATGGCTTCAGCACAGAGTTGAGATTACGCTGTGCTGCCGATTATAAAGGTGTGTTTGATGGTGCGCTTTTTAAAGTGCATCAACCCCATTTCTTATTTCTTGCAAAACATTCCGAACTGCCGAATAGCCGTTTGGGTCTTGTCGTTGCAAAAAAGAAAGTGCGTCGTGCACACGAACGAAATCGAGTAAAACGACTTGCTCGCGAAAGTTTTCGCTTACACCAACAGCAATTAAATGACTTAGATATTGTGGTAATGCCCAAAGTTGGGGTAGATACGGTATCTAATGCGGAATTGCATCAGCAATTACAATTTGCTTGGCAGAAGTTACAACGTCTCGCCAAAAAGCATTCAAAAATAGCTCCCTCCCCACAAAAGTAGAGATGGCCAATGGTACGTTTACTGCATTGGTTGATACGTTTCTATCAGATCGCGATTAGTCCTTTATTGGGACCACGCTGTCGCTATATTCCAACATGTTCTCAATATTCTTTGGAAGCAGTCCATACGCATGGTGCTGTACGTGGTGTGTGGCTGGCTACAAAACGTATTTGTCGTTGTCATCCGTGGGGTGGTGCGGGCTATGATCCGGTGCCGCCAAAAGTCATTCGTTTTATTTCATTTCAGCAAATAGATTCTCAAACGCATCACATTACTGTACCCTTTCGTGATCGTTTATTGAACCAAAATCACTCTAACCACTTGGGGTAATAGATATGCAACAATGGGCCAGGTTTGCAATTCTCGGGGCCATGTTTGTCGTCGCATATTTGCTCATTTTGGCGTGGCAAAAAGATTATGGAAATGCTGAAACAGCACCGCAGAAAAAAACTGCCGTTGTTTCACATGAAGTGTCTGCAGATTTGCCGAATGCCCAAACGGCTACAGCAGCTTCTGATGTACCGCAAGCAAATATTCCTGCACAGCAAACAACCGATGCCACAGCACCTGTAAGTCAGCAGCTTATTTCAGTACAAACTGACCTTTATCATCTTTGGATCAATCCGAAAGGTGGTGATATTGTTCGTGTTGAATTACTCAATCATGACAAAAATAAAGACAGTGACGATCCTTTCGTCATGCTGGAAAGCGATGCTAAGCGCACCTATGTCGCGCAATCTGGGTTAATCGGGCTGAATGGTCCAGACAGTAGCCGTAATGGCCGCCCAAGCTATGAAATTGAAAAATCGACTTATAGCTTAGCCGATGCCAAAGAAAGCAAAAATAAAGCGGGTGAAACAGTTAAAACTTTAACTGTCCCAATGGTATATAAAACTGCCGATGGTGTAGAAATCATTAAAACCTTTAGTTTTACTGAAGGTGAATATCCTGTGCTGGTGAATCACAAAGTGATTAACCGCAGCAGCCAAAACTGGCAAGGTCAGATGTTTGGTCAGTTGAAACGTGATAATTCAGATGATCCAGGCAAGTCAGATCAAGGTATTTTTACCTTGGGTACTTTCCTTGGCGGCGCATGGGGAACACCTGAAGAACACTACAACAAGTTGAAATTTGACAATTTTAATGACGAAAAATTGAATGTCGATGCAACAGGTGGTTGGGTGGCCGTGGTTCAGCACTATTTCGTGAGTGCATGGGTTCCAGGGCAGTTAAAATTGACGCAGGCCGATGGTCAACCGTATGCAGCGAAGTTGGAATCACGTAAATCTAGCGATGAAATGAACATCATTGGTTTTACCTCGCCAACCATTAATGTCCCTGCAGGTACGGTGGCAGAAGTTGATGCGACCTTCTACTCTGGTCCAAAAATTCAGTCTGAATTGAAAGATTTGGCGACAGGTTTGAACCAAACTGTGGATTATGGCTGGTTATGGCCAATTGCAAAATTATTGTTTATTGGTTTGCAATTCTTCCATGGTTTAGTGGGCAACTGGGGTTGGTCAATCATCTTATTAACCGTTCTTGTCAAACTGATTCTTTGGCCGTTATCGTCTAAGAGCTATCGTTCTATGGCGAAAATGCGTGTGATTGCACCAGAAATGCAGCGCATGAAAGAAGAATTTGGCGAAGACCGTATGCGTTTCTCGCAAGAAATGATGGCACTTTATAAACGTGAACAAGTGAATCCACTGTCAGGTTGTTTGCCATTGTTACTACAAATGCCAATTTTCCTTGCCTTGTACTGGGTATTGATGGAATCGGTAGAGTTACGCCATGCACCGTGGTTAGGTTGGATTCAAGACTTATCGGCAATGGACCCTTGGTTTATCTTGCCATTGTTGATGGGTGTGACCATGTATGTTCAACAAATGTTGAACCCACAGCCAACAGATCCAATGCAGGCAAAAATCTTCCGCATTATGCCTGTGGTATTTACCGTATTCTTATTGTTCTTCCCTGCAGGTCTAGTTCTGTACTGGATTGTCAACAACTTGATTACGATTTTGCAGCAAAGCTTGATCAACAAAAGTGTTGAAAAAGACCGCGCTAAACGAGAAGAGGCAACTCCAGTCAATTAAGTATGGCTGAGCTGCTGAATAAATCCGCTTAAGATGGTAATCTTAGGCGGATTTTTCTTTGCATATATTTTGAAAGTTTTAGGTGAATTTTATGTATAACCGCAGCACCATTGCCGCAATCGCGACTCCACCTGGCCGTGGTGGTGTGGGGGTGATTCGCCTGTCGGGATCCAAAGCCTATGCAATTGCCGCAGCCTTGACCCAAAAAGACTTACCCAAAGCACGTTACGCAGGTTTTCGCCAGTTTTACGATGCAGCCAATGAAGTCATGGATGAAGGTTTGGTGATTTGTTTCCCCAATCCTCATTCATTTACTGGCGAAGATGTGGTGGAACTACAAGGGCATGGTGGCCCAGTGATTCAAAATGCGCTGTTGGCACGTTTACTGGAACTCGGTGCAACGGCTGCCAAAGCGGGTGAATTTTCGATGCGCGCCTTTGAAAATGGCAAGCTAGATTTGGTACAGGCCGAAGCCATTGCCGATTTAATTGATGCCACTTCACAAGCCGCTGCGCGTTCTGCAGTGCGTTCCCTTCAAGGGGCTTTTTCCACCAAAGTGAATACCGTGCTGGAACAGTTAATTCACTTACGTCTGCATGTTGAAGCTGCTATTGATTTTCCTGAAGAAGAAATTGACTTTTTGGCCGATGGGAAAATCCTTAATTTGCTGGATGAAGTGGCTGCTTCGGTGACTGCTGTGCAACAATCTGCGCGTCAGGGACAATTGTTGCGTGAAGGTTTGCAGGTGGTGATTGCGGGCAAACCGAATGCAGGTAAATCTTCCTTACTCAATGCCTTGGCGGGTATTGAACGTGCGATTGTGACCGATATTGCAGGGACTACTCGTGACGTATTGCATGAAAAAATTACCCTGAATGGCTTACCAATTACCCTGACTGATACTGCAGGCTTGCGTGAAACAGGGGATATTGTGGAACAGGAAGGGATTCGCCGTGCGATTAAAGAAATTGAACAGGCAGATTTATTGTTATTGGTCTATGACTTGAGCCAAAACGAAGATCCGTTGCAATTGGCACAGCATTATTTTGCGGAACATATTGAACCGAAGCGTTTGATGTTGATTGGCAATAAATGTGATTTAACTGGTGTACAAGCTGCAATTTCAGATTTTAAAGGGTTTAGACATATTACTGTGTCGGCCAAACAAGAAACAGGTGTTCAATCGCTCATAGAGGCGATTACAGCGCATGCAGGCTTTCAGCCTGAAGAAGATACCTTTATTGCACGTACCCGTCATTTAGACGCAATGAAGCGCACGCAGCAGTATTTGGCTGAAGCACGTGAGCAGTTGGTGGTCTATCATGCGGGGGAATTAGTGGCTGAGTCGTTACGTCTTGCGCAGAATGCTTTGGGTGAGATTACAGGTGATTTTTCTGCAGATGATTTGTTGGGTAAGATTTTTGGATCGTTTTGTATCGGGAAATGATTTTTAGCGATTACTTCCTGATTTGATACAAAAATAGCATTAAGTTTGAGTGGCTTAGTGCTTTTTTATTATCCTATTTGGGGTGATCTGCTACTAAAAATCAGCCTATTCGTTAATGTTTAGTTTCTCATTCGGCACAAGCCCGATCTAACTTATGTCATATTTAAACATTTCAATTTATCTTTATGAAAACCCATCAATAATCACGTAAGTCTTTTTAAACCGCAGCATTTAAAGCTATGATGAGAAAATAATCAAAAATTGGCGCTCAATTCAATCCTAAATGCACGAGATGAAATCTCTGATGGAGGTATTTGGATGTTTGAACTGGCTTTTTTACGTGAAATACTCATTTCTTCGGTTCATTTTTTGCAATTGTCACTCGAAGCCATTTCTGTGATTTGCGTGGTGATTGGTCTGGTTAAAACTTTATTGGTGCTGGTTCAGTTAAAATCGGGGCGTACTGCACGTTATTGTTTTGGGGATTGGCTCGCGACGGCACTTGAATTTCAGTTGGCTGCAGATATTTTAGCCACCACAGTAGATCCAGATTTAGATAGCCTAATTAAACTGGCGATCATTGCAGTGATTCGAACCTTTTTAAATTACTTCCTAACTAAAGAATTAGAGCATCAAACCATCAATGAAAAATAATGGCTGCTGAGTTTGAGATCAAACAGAAGACATAGTCCTAGTCATCTACAAAGTTTGAATATTTGAATAAACTCAGCTGATCCAAACCTTGTCCTGATTTTAGTTTGTCGTTTAGATGAAACTTCATCCTAAAACAGGTTTGTTCTGCAATTGGCGATACCAAATAATGATGTAGCCACACAGTAAGCAGATGGCTGCACAAAAGCTAAGTACGGCGGTGGTTAAACCAAAATGATCGGCCAGATAACCGACTGCAATAATTGGCAGAATTGTGCCTAAATAGCCCACAAATAAATAGGTCGACATCACTGCAGCGCGATTCTGTAGATTGGTCATGGCATGAATTAAGCCAAAAGCACCAATCAATGCCAACCCGTGTCCTATGCCTAGCAGCACATCACTCACAAAAAATAGAAAACTCCAATGTAAATACATGCATAAACCGAGTACCAATAAACTCAATAACAGCAAATACAGCCCATAATTTAGGCATTTTTGTGCAGGAATGGCTTTAGAAAAATACTGCACCAGCGCTGAAATCAGCAAAATACAGGTGATGGCCAAACCACTGACCAAAGGCCCGTGCCACGGAATAATCACTTGCACAAAAGAGGGAGAGAGCGAAACAAATAAACTAAAGGCAGCAAAGGCACAGAATGCGGTTAAACCTGTAATATAAAATTCTGCATGAAAGCGTGGTTCTGGGCGTTCTAATTTTGGGGCAATCGAGAAGGCTTGTGGCGTAAATTCAGGCGGTGCTAAACGTAACAATCCAATAAAACACAGTACTGCACCCAAAATGACAGGAATATATGGACTAAACAAAGGCGCTGCTGAAAATTGTGCCACACCACCACCGAGCAAAGGACCTAAGCCAAACCCGACTGCGGTAATGACTGAACTGAGCTGTGGCGCATGTGCTTTATGTGATTCGGGGATACTCCACATTAAGCCAATTAACGCCGATGTAGTCATAAGACCTGAAGCAATCCCAATCACAAAACGCCCCAAAGCAAGCCAAAGTGCATTGGTGGCAAACATCGACAGAATCAGTCCGAGGGTGATGATCACTAAACCCAATTCTAAGGTTTTTAAGAAGCCGATACTGTTGCTGGTACGTCCTAAAAAGAGCAAGGTAGCCAAACAACCGAGCATATACGCCACAAAAATAAAGGTGATATGGCTGGGTAAAAGCTGCCACAATTCCTGATAAATTGGATACAGCGGGCTTGCAAGTGCCGTGCCCATGGTGCCAATAATCAGGGCGAGGCTGATCATCACGAAAGGATGCCAAGATTGAGATTGAGTCATAAAAAACTCGATTGATGGCTAAACTCTTGAGTTTAGTCTCATATAGTGAGAAATATCACTCAGTGTAAAGACAAGCCTTGAATCTGGTCAAGCCTATTTGTGTTTAAGCATAGCGTTTCAGCAATTTCATAAACTCTTCCAGTTCATGTTCATCAATCGCGCATTGATCACCAATCACATGATGGCGTAAATGCGATTCGATTAACTCATTCATCAAACCATTGACCGCACCTTTAATGGCTGCGACTTGTTGTAAAACTTCAATACAGCCATGATCAGGATTGTGAAGTGCTTGTTCTACTGCCCCAATTTGTCCTTGTAGGCGTTTGACGCGATTTAAAATTTTCTTATCTGTATGTAAATGACCCAACACATCACCTCAATTTTATATACTCTATGGGAGTATATTTAACAATGATTTCCCATTATGCGTCAGCAACACTCTCATCGTATCCATCCACATCAATTCGATCAAGGCAATCCGCTGGCGCAGAAAAAAATATTATATGCGGCTTTGCTGACGGCTGTCATGATGTTCTTGGAAATCTTGGGTGGTTGGATTTTTCACTCCATGGCTTTGCTGGCGGATGGCTGGCACATGAGTTCACACATGCTAGCGTTAGGCTTGGCTTATTTTGCCTATCGGGCAGCACGTCATTATGCAGCCGATACGCGGTTTAGTTTTGGTACATGGAAAATTGAAATTTTAGCTGGCTATAGCAGTGCCATTTTATTGTTGGTGGTGGCTGCATTTATGGCAATTCACTCTATCGAGCGTTTATTTTTTCCTGTCGATATTCAGTATAACCAAGCTATTCCAATTGCAATTTTAGGGTTATTGATCAATTTGATTTGTGCATGGTTATTACATGAAGATGATCACCATCACCATCACCATCACCATCACCATCACCATCATGAGCATACGCATGACAGCCATGACCTGAATCAAAAAGCCGCCTTTATGCATGTGGTGGCAGATGCGGTGACTTCAATTTTTGCGATTATTGCTTTAATTGCGGGTAAATATTGGGGCTGGGATTTTCTAGATGCACTGTTAGGTATTGTTGGTTCAATTTTAGTGGCGCGTTGGGCGATAGGTTTGATGCAGGAAACAGGGAAAACATTGCTGGATGCAGAAATGGATCATCCTGTGGTGGATGAAATTCGTGAAGTGATTGCAGAGTTACCAGTCAGTGTGATGATCACAGACTTGCATGTTTGGAAAGTCGGACAGGGTAAATTTTCCTGTATTTTGGCATTGGAAACCGCACACGATTTAGACGCAGATCAAGTCCGCACCGCCCTCGCCATTCATGAAGAAATTGTGCATATTTCAGTAGAAATTAATCCGCCATCAGGCTTGAATGTTCCACGTGAAACCTAAAGCGTTGCATAGCAAAAACGAGTTGTAGCAATTGCGTAATTCTGGCTTAAAAATACTGAATTCTGTGCAGCTTTCAGCTTAGAATCAGGCTAA
Organism: Acinetobacter sp. YH12095; assembly: GCF_013419245.1. Classification (NCBI taxonomy): domain Bacteria; kingdom Pseudomonadati; phylum Pseudomonadota; class Gammaproteobacteria; order Moraxellales; family Moraxellaceae; genus Acinetobacter; species Acinetobacter sp. YH12095. The sequence goes on along the minus strand of NZ_VPAL01000018.1, from coordinate 21,044 downwards.
ATTTACTTTTAGATGAAACACATGATTAAACAATTGAGTTTAGCTGCCTTAATGGGATTATGCAGCGCCGTGAGCATGGCCGATGTTGCAACGGTTAGTAAAAATGTCAAACAACAGCATCCGCAACTGAAATTAGATAATATTCAAGCCACAGAAATGAAAGGTATTTATAGCGCCTCTATGGATGGTCAAGTGGTGTATTTGAATGAAGATGCGCAACATATTTTGGCGGGTTCAATGATTCGTTTAAAGGATCAGCATAACTTAACCAAAGATTTATTGATCCAACAAAACAGTGTGGATTGGAAAAAGTTACCGTTACAAGATGCGATCAAAAGTGTGCGAGGTACGGGAAAACGTCAGATTGCGATCTTTTCTGACCCAAATTGCCCATATTGTAAACAGCTTGAGGCTGAACTGAAAAAGCTGGACAACATTACAATCTATACCTTTATTTTGCCGTTAAAAGCGCAATCTGTTGCGCCATCTAAACAGGTGTATTGTGAGAAAAACCCTGCTCTTGCTTGGGAAAACCTGATCACAAAAGCACAATTGCCTACAAGTCAAAGCAGTTGTGCCAACCCTGTGGAGCGCAACATTGTTTTAGCGCATCGTTTAGGTGTAAACGGTACGCCTGCGATTATTTTCTCGAATGGCTTTAAAGTTATGGGAGCATATCCTGCGGCACAAATTGAACAGATTTTTAAAGAATTTGGTCTTTAAGAACGGCTAATTTTTTATCTGATATTGGCAACTAAAATTGTGTAGTGTGTATCGGAGCAAACCTGAAATTTGTGATTGCGAAGTAGATATAAAAAAACCGCCTCAATTTTTAGGCGGTTTTTTTATTGAGAGAGAAGATGTTTGACTGAAAAATTACAGTCGTTAATACAGGATTTAAGCACGCGATTTTTTCATGAACGTATTATAAATAAATAGAATAATCAGCGCACCAATGATGGAGGCAATAAAGCCTGCGGCAGAACCATCACCGTACAATCCCATCATACGCCCTGCATAGGTTGCCAATAAAGACCCTGCAATCCCAAGTAAGGTGGTGACAATAAACCCTGCTTTATCATCTCCAGGATGAATCGCGCGGGCGATTAGACCTGCAATAAAACCCACCACAATTGCGACAATTAATGACCACATGAGCAGCTCCTTGTTATCTTTGTTTATGTTTTACATCATGTTTCAGACTTATCTTTGCCGAAAAATCCCAAGGAAAATAGTCGAATAATGCTACAGCATGTAGTGTTTTTGTCCTGTTAGATAGATGAAATGCAAATTTCAGCCATAAAAAAAAGTAATCTGAAACGATCACTTTTTTAAAGCGAGGCGTATTTGTTTTATAAGCCAATTTCGCCAATAAACGGAATATGACGATATTTTTGGTCATAATCCAAGCCATAACCGACAATAAACTTATCTTCAATTTCAAAGCCCATAAATTTAACTTCAAGCTCAATTTCACGGCGTGATGGCTTGCTAATTAAGGTACACAGCTCAATTGAATTTGGCTCACGGGTTTGCAAAATTTCCATCACTTTATTTAGGGTGTTGCCCGAGTCGATAATATCTTCAACCACCAAGACATCTTTACCGCGAATTTCACCATCCAAATCTTTTAAAATTTTCACATCACGCGATGACACAGTACCTCCGCCGTAGCTGGATACAGTCATAAAATCCAGTTCATGCGGCTTTTGAATGGTGCGGCATAAATCTGCCATGAACAATACAGAACCACGTAATAAGCCAATTAAAACCAACTCTTTGTCGCTATTGGCATAGTGAGCATTAATTTTTTGACCAAGTTCCTGAACTTTTGTTTGGATTTCTTCTGCAGAAATCAAAACCTGCATTTCAACTGTCATGGGTAGATACCTAAAAAGCAAAAATAAAAAAGGTGTTGACCTGCAACACCCCAAAATATGCGCTAATTTTAATATATCTTGCGCGATGTTGCACGTGCTTGCATGGTTAAAATAGCATCATTTTTGTGCTGAGTGAGAATCTGAGCGTAACAACAAAGCACAACCGAGTATCAGCATTGCCCATCCGATGGGTTTTATATACGAGGATTGCGCAGGTTTAGCCACCTGCTGCTGAGTTTTGATTGGGTTGGTAGTAGGCACGTTGTCCATAAATATAGGTCGCATGAATATTACGGTCATCTGCTAAAGTAATGAGGGCAAATAATGCATCTTCAAGATGTTTGGAACGTTGTTGTCGTAAGCGTTGTAAAGCGGTGGCATTTAAATCCAGCACCACAAAATCGGCTTCTTTGCCTACCTTAAAATTCCCCAGCTTATCGTCTAAGTCCAAAGCTTTGGCAGCACCTAATGTGGCGTGATACAACGCTTCAAAAGCAGAGAGTTTTGCCCCTTGCAGTTGTTGTACTTTATAGGCTTCATTGAGGATATGCAGTACATTAAACGTGGTGCCTGCGCCAATATCTGTACTTAAACCGACCTTCACCTGTCGCTCCCAAGTTTTATGCAGCGGAAATAAACCGCTGCCCAAAAATAAATTGGAGCTTGGACAAAAGGCAATTGCAGAATCGGTATGATGCAGACATTGCCATTCATGTTCTTCTAAATGCACACAATGCGCAAAAACCGAACGTGAACCTGTTAAACCATAGTGATGATAAACATCTAAATATCCATTTTGCTCTGGAAATAATTGTTTCACCCACGCAATTTCATTGTGATTTTCACTTAAATGGGTATGTACATAAACATCGGGATATTCGGCTTTAAGTTGCCCTGCCCGCGCCAGTTGCTCAGGGCTAGAAGTCGGTGCAAAACGTGGCGTAATCGCGTAGAGATTACGTCCTTTTCCATGCCATTTTTCAATCAACGCTTTAGAGTCTGTATAGCCTGAGTCTGCACTGTCACACAATGCTTCAGGTGCATGCCGATCCATCAGCACTTTACCTGCAATTAAACGCATTTGATGTTGTGCTGCCGCTTCAAACAACGCATCTACCGATTCAGGATGTACCGTACAAAACACCAAAGCTGTGGTGGTGCCATTTTTCAGTAATTCCTGCACAAAAAAATGTGCAATCTGATCGGCATAGGCTTTATCTGCAAATTGCAGTTCAGTCGGAAAAGTATAAGTATTTAGCCATTCCAGTAATTGTTCACCATACGCGCCAATCATTTCGGTCTGTGGAAAATGAATATGGGTGTCGATGAAGCCAGGCACAATGAGATGGTCAGGATAATGTTGGAACTCTGTGTTGGCGTTTAGCTGTACCTGCCCTTCTTGCCATGAACCAAACCACTGAATTTTGCCTTGTTCACAAATTAATAAGCCATCGTCTACATAACGGACTTGTTCTGAAATTTGATCGGCTTGGCTGGTACAGTTTTTGAAATCAAGAAAGCGACCACGAATTGCGGTGCGTTGTACAGGAGATGGCATAAAACAACCTACATTTTTCATTTTTTCAAGAGATTGTACCTTAAATGTGGCTTGTAGCAGTATGATAAAATTTATCGTACGGTAAATTAAAACTTAGCTCAATTGATATAAAAAAGCCCTCTCGAAAGAAGGCTTGCAACGATGATGAGGACTGTTAAATTTTATAATGTGGTTTCATGGTGTTTTCGACTATGTCGAATTGATAACCACGCAGTGATTGTCAGTACGAGTACAATAAAGCCGAGTGAAATCCAGATAGGCATGTGGAATACATCTAACATCAGCATTTTAAAGCCAATAAATAGTAAAATTAAACCCAGTCCATACGGTAAATAATGCATTTTAGTGGCTGCGCCTGAGAGCAAGAAAAACATGGCACGTAAGCCCAAAATAGCCATAAGATTTGCAGTGAGTACAATAAACGGATCGGTAGTCACGGCAAAAATTGCAGGGATAGAATCCACGGCAAAAATAACGTCAGATGCTTCGACCAAAATTAAAACTAAAAATAATGGCGTTGCCCAAAGTACACCATTTTGGCGCACAAAAAACTGATCTTTTTCCAGTGTTGGGGTAATACGCATGTGTTTGCGTAGCCATTTCAACAACGCCATATCTTCAATATTGCTGGCTTCTTGCTCTGGACCTTTTAAGAATTTAAAGCCTGTGTAGACCAAAAATGCGCCAAAAATATACAAAATCCAGGAGAATTCTTGTACAAACCAAGCTCCAATAAAAATAAAAATGGTTCTGAGAATAATTGCGCCCAGTACGCCGTAGAGTAAAATTTTACGCTGTAAGCCCGGTGGGATGGCGAATGCGGCGAAGATCATCAACCAAACGAATACATTATCAATCGCCAGTGATTTTTCCAGCAAATAACCCGCAAAGTATTCCATGACTTTGGTGTTGGCGACTTCTAGCCCAACGCTGTGTTTAAGATACAGCCATAAACCGCCACCAAATAAAGCTGCCACACTGACCCAGGCGATACTCCAATACGCAGCGGTTTTGACTTTGACCGATTCGCCTGCTTTTTGTTTAAAGCCTAAGAAGTCAATGGCGAGCATGACTGCAACAATTGCAAAAAAGACCAGATATAGCCATAAATTGCCGATGGATTCCATACAATCTCCACATCCAACAACTGGCCACAAAAAAACCTTGACCTGTTGTCAGATGATTTCAAACATCTGTAACAACATGATCAAGGTCTTGCCTACATAGAGCGGACTTGTATCAACAAGTATGTGCACTATGCTCAGCGTCCGACTTTTTGCAAAGTGTAATGACGAAACGCTGACACGTTAAAGTTATATTTTAACGCTTGGAGGAGGCTACTCCCCTTGTTCAACATAATTTGGGATTAGGACGCTGCCTAAATCTGCGTAAAGAATTACATAATTTTAAGTGTTGTGCAATTTATTCTGTATGGTAAATCACTTTAATTTGTACAAATTCAGCACAATATTTCGTAAAGAGTGTGGCAAATTGAAAAAATAGATTTAGTTTGATAGGTGGACTTATGCAAATTCAACATCAAAAAACCCAACGCGGTGGCGAGTTTTTTATTGAACGAGATGGTCGGCATATCGCTGAAATTACTTATCAATATCAAGATGATCACACTATTTTAGCAGATCACACTTGGGTCGATCTGACATTACGAGGTCAAGGGGTTGCCCGTCAGCTATTAGATATTTTGGTCGCCTTTGCACGTGAAAAGCAGCTAAAAATTGTACCCGTGTGCTCTTATATTGAGACGGCTTTTGAAACAGATACACAATATGCCGATGTTGTGGCTTAAAAGTCTTTCTACGTTGAAATAATCTAATGTGTTGGTATTAAAACAGCATGCAGACTTCGTCTGTCGTGCAGTCTAAAATTTTCTTGAAAATATTATAAAAGCCCAAAAAAGCCAATCCACAGCGCGTAGATTGGCTTTTTTGTAACATAGTTAAGCCAAGATTATTCGTAATTAATCATCACTTTCATGGCATTTTCATCTGAAGCATGTTTAAACACATCATAGGCTTTTTCAAATTCAGAGAATTTAAAATGGTGCGTTGCCAGTTTTTCTAAAGGTAATTTGCCTGAACAGCAGGTTTTTAACAGCATACCTGTCGTATTGGTATTCACCAAACCCGTAGTGATGGTCAGGTTTTTAATCCAGAGTTTGTTTAACTCAAAATTTACCGACTTACCATGTACGCCCACATTGGCAATATGTCCGCCCTCTTTCACGACATTTTGGCAAATATCCCAAGTGGCTTCGATACCTACAGCTTCCATGGCACAGTCTACCCCGCGACCACCTGTAATCTCTAAAATACGTTGTACCGCATCTTCTTTGGCAGAGTTAATGGTATGGGTTGCACCCAACTCTTTTGCCATCGCCAAGCGGTTATCGTCCATATCGACTGCGATAATTTGTGCAGGAGAATAGAACTGTGCGGTAAGCAGACAACCCATGCCAATTGGACCTGTACCCACAATTGCAATGGTATCACCAGGTTTAACATTGCCGTATTGCACACCAATTTCATGTGAAGTTGGCAATACATCAGACAAGAAAACCGCAACTTCTTCATTTAAACCTTCAGGCAGCAAATATAAAGAAGTGTCTGCAAATGGAGTACGGACATATTCAGCATGAGTACCATCAATCATATATCCCATGATCCAACCGCCTTCATTTTGGCAGTGTGCATAGAGTTGTTTTTGACAGTTTTCACAAGTACCACAACGGCTGACACAAGAAATAATGACCTTGTCGCCTTTTTTGAAATTTTTGACTGCCGAACCGACTTCTTCAACAATCCCGATACCTTCGTGACCTAAAATACGGCCATCAAATAGCCCTGTCTTGGCAACTGCAGTGTCTTGAATTTCTGGGTTTTTACCTTTCCAAATACCTAAGTCAGTACCGCAAATTGTAGTTTTGGTGAGACGAATCACGGCATCTGTTGGTTGTAAAATTTCTGGACGTGGGCGTTCTTCAAAACGAATATCATTGGCGCCGTGGTAGACCATGGCTTTCATTGTTTTTGACATTGTGACCATCCTTCTTAGTAATAATGATGAAAGACATCCAGCAGCCAACCTGTAGCAACCGTCATGCTCGCAGGATGTAATCTTTTTAAAGTAACAGGTCAAGATGACAAGTTCATGAGCAGTATTGTTGTTTTTAATAATTATAATATATAAATTTATAATTAATATAAAAATCCCCTATTTTTTGCCAAAAACAGGGGATTTTTTTTGAAAGAGTTTTAAATCAGTTTAAGCGATTTTAAGCCGTGTGTTGCAAAGCCTGAATGAGTTTTTGATGTAAACCACCAAATCCACCATTTGACATAATCACCACTGCATCGCCCTCACCTGCTTGGCTCACGATGTTTTGAATAATTTCATCCAAAGTATTGGCCACCACTGCATGATTGCGAGCAGCCGCAACCACAGGCTGTAAATCCCAGTCTAAACCTTCAGGTTGATACCAAATCACAGCATCCGCCAAACGTGCTGAATCTGCCAAGCCTTCTTTATGACTGCCCATGCGCATGGTGTTGGAACGTGGTTCAATAATCGCCCAAAGCTTACGCTCACCCAAACGCTTACGTGCGCCGTCCAGTGTGGTTTCAATTGCGGTTGGATGGTGGGCAAAGTCATCATAGACTTCAATGCCGCGTATGGTGCCTAATAACTCCATACGGCGTTTCACCCCACCAAAATTGGACAGCGCTGCACATGCGGTTTCAATTGCAACCCCAACATGCTCTGCTGCGGCGATGGTTGCCAAGGCATTGGCGACACTGTGTTGCCCAGTCATATTCCAGCGCACTTCACCTTGTAGCACACCATTTTTCAGAACTTTAAAATGTGAACCATCTGCTGCAAGTTGTTCTGCATACAGTTCCGCTTGTGGATCTGCATTGAGCGAAGTACGTAGCACAGGTGTCCAGCAACCCATTTCTAACACTTCATCAATATGGGTTTCTGTAATTGGGGCAATAATGCGCCCTTCACTTGGGATGGTACGCACCAAATGATGGAATTGTTTTTGAATTGCGGCCAAATCATCAAAAATATCGGCATGGTCAAATTCAAGGTTATTTAAAATGGCGGTTTTAGGATGGTAATGTACGAACTTGGAGCGTTTATCAAAAAACGCAGAGTCGTATTCATCGGCTTCGACACAGAAATACTTGCCTGCACCCAAACGTGCACTTTCACTAAAGCCTAAAGGAACGCCGCCAATTAAAAAGCCCGGTTCTAAGCCTGCCTGATCCAATACCCACGCCAACATGGTGGTGGTGGTGGTTTTGCCGTGCGTGCCTGCAACGCCCAGTACGTGTTTGCCTTGCAAGACATGATCGGCCAAAAATTGCGGGCCAGAAATATACGGTAAACCTGCATTCAGCATGTATTCAACCGCATCAATCCCACGTTTCATGGCATTGCCCACAATCACTAAATCAGGATGCGGTTGTAAATGGCTGCGGTCATAACCTTGCATTAAGGTAATGCCTGCATTTTCCAGTTGAGTCGACATCGGTGGATAGACGTTTTGGTCTGAACCTGTGACGGTATGTCCTAAATCGCGGGCCAAAAGTGCCAATGAGCCCATAAATGTGCCACAAATACCCAAAATATGCAGATGCATTCCGCCTTACTCCACTGCTTTTATAGACACATCACGTATTTTTGTGCTGTTGTCGTGATTAACTTGATTTGAAGCAACGATAGCAAGGGTTTTGGCGAAAAGATAGTGATTCTTGTATCTCATTTCAGGGATTTTTCTGAGCTGAATCTGCGCCAAAGGATGTAAAAAATTGCTGCTCTTGCATTTTTTATGGCAAATAGCTCGTAAAATAAAACTGAATTTTTAAGATAGTACGACACAATGTCTTCAGCACTTTTACTTTTGGTGATTGCAAACTGTTTTATGACCTTGGCGTGGTATGGTCATCTCAAGTTTTTACCACATGATGCTCCGCTGTGGCAGGCAATTTTATTCAGTTGGGTGATCGCCCTATTTGAATACAGTTTGATGATTCCTGCTACCCGTTTGCTGGCGCAGCATGGCTGGGCGGTAGGTCAAATGAAAATTACCCAAGAAGTTGTGACTTTATTGGTGTTTGTACCGTTTATGATTTTTCTGTTTAAGCAACCTTTTAAACTGGATTATTTATGGGCAGCCTTATGTTTATGTGGTTGCGTGTATTTTGTATTTCGTGCGCCTTAAAGACGAGTTTTAGCTCGCTTGAATAGCTTTAGGTTCACCTATTTTGTTTAACTGTTTTCAATTCTTTAAAATAACCCGATAAAAATAATCAAAAAAGTCGGTTGAGTCGCCGTGTTCAATTTTAACAAGTCGAAAAATCAGTCTATAATGTGGAGTTCTTATTCAAGCTTGGCTTTCTCGCCTGAATTTCTCTTTCCTTAGTTTCGTTTCTGGAATATTTGTAATGAACGCGGCCGCTGCACAAGACGCTCCTCTCGTTGGAATTATCATGGGTTCTCAATCGGATTGGGCAACTCTCGAACACACTGCCAATATGCTGAAGCAGCTTGGTGTCCCATTTGAAGCGGAAGTCGTTTCTGCACACCGTACCCCAGATCGCTTATTTGAATATGCTGAACAAGCGCGTGATCGTGGCATTCAGGTGATTATTGCAGGCGCTGGTGGTGCCGCACACTTACCAGGTATGTGTGCAGCTAAAACTGATTTACCTGTTTTGGGTGTGCCAGTGAAATCTTCAATTTTAAATGGTGTCGATTCATTACTTTCAATTGTGCAAATGCCTGCAGGTATTGCCGTAGGTACATTGGCTATTGGTCCTGCGGGAGCAACCAATGCGGCAATTATGGCAGCCCAAATTTTAGGTTTAACCCGTCCAGAAATTGCACAAAATGTTGCCAATTTCCGTGCCGCGCAAACTGAGAAAGTTTCAAGCAACAATATTCCAGGTCAGGCTTAAGCGGGACAATTACTATGGATAAGACCATCGGTATTTTTGGTGGCGGTCAATTGGGTCGCATGATGGCACAAGCGGCTTTACCCTTAAATATTCAATGTACCTTTTTTGAAGCCAGTCCAGATTGCCCAGCGGCAACCTTGGGTCAGGTTTTTGCCAGCAAAAGCGAAAATAGCCTACAAGATTTTATACACAGTGCCGATGTATTCAGCCTTGAGTTTGAAAATACTCCGTTGGCTGATGTTGATGTATTGATTAAGCACAAAGACTTGCATCCACCACGTCAGGCTTTGGCAATTGCCCAAAACCGCTTGCTGGAAAAAGGCTTATTTGATGAATTGGCGATTCCTGTTGCGCCGTACCAAGCCGTCAACTCGCTGGAAAGTTTACAGGCTGCTGTAGCTGAACTCGGTCTGCCAATTGTGCTAAAAACCGCAACAGGCGGCTATGATGGCAAAGGTCAGTTTGTACTGCGCAGTGCAGATCAGATTGAACAAGCATGGGCAGAACTTGGCCCTGCAGGCAGCTTGATTGCAGAAAGTTTTGTTACTTTTTCACGTGAAGTATCTATTATTGCGGTGCGTGGTCAAAATGGTGAAGTAAAAACTTGGCCATTGGCAGAAAACCATCATCACAACGGTATTTTATCGCATTCGATTGTACCAGCACCAAACAGCGCAGACTTACAGCCTGTGGCGCAAGACTACATCACTCGCCTGCTCAATCACTTAAATTATGTTGGTGTATTAACGCTAGAGCTATTTGTCACTGACAAGGGCTTGTATGCCAACGAGATGGCACCTCGTGTGCATAACTCAGGTCACTGGTCAATTGAAGGCGCGGTGTGTTCGCAGTTTGAGAACCATATTCGTGCTGTAGCAGGTTTACCGTTAGGCTCAACTGAAGTGGTACGTCCAACGGTGATGGTCAATATTATTGGTCAGCATCCCAAAACTGAAGATGTGTTGGCATTGAATGGCGCACATTTGCATTTGTACAATAAAACTGAGCGTGAAGGTCGTAAAATTGGGCATATTACTTTAATGCCGAATGATGCTGCTGAGTTGACAGATTTATGCCGCCAATTGGCAAAAATTTTGCCAAATCCATTGGCGCTCAGTGCTGATATGAGCTTGTAAATTTAAAAATGACGCCAAAGCGCTCATCACGATGAGCGCTTTTTTATGCTCTCACATTTTTTATTCTGCCCATTTTTAAGGTGTTCTACCGTTAATCTGTCTAGGATTGACGCTGTAATTTTAGGTTGATTAAGATAGATCAGGCTGAATAAGCAACCATCACCGTAGCAAAGCAATACTTAAAATAAAAATGCGCACAAGTCTGATGGGAAACAGATGATAATTATGAATTCAAAACTTTAAATTCAAATAGCGCGTTTTAAATTTAAAGCGATGCTTCAACTTTGAATTTAAATATCAGAAATGAATTTAAAGATAGATCTGCAGTTTTGAATTTAAATAAAGTAGCGGCTCTTTTGATCTTTAAATTTAAAAAGCTACTTTTAAATTCAAAGTAATACATCGTAAATATGCAGTGAATGTCGTGTTTTGTGGATAACTTGGGTTGGTTTAATTTGAATTTAAACTTTTAAATTTAAAAGTCTTATCATGTGTTGTGATTTTGAATTTAAAAATGTGAGATGCCGTACTTGTGGATAAGTGTTTTAAATTTAAAACGAGAAAATGAATTTAAAACTGTGTAAATGAATTTAAAGTTACAGATTTTCATCTGATCTCTGTGGCTGAAGGTGTTATGGTAAAGCCAAGATTTAAATTCAAAACACATCAAAGGGTATTATGCATCGTTTCGCTGTGATTTTTGCGACAGCTGCAATGGCAGCTACTCAGGTTCAGGCAGAACTGATTATCAATGGAAAATCTGTCACCGTAACGCCAACGGTCAGTACATCTGCAAATTTTCAACCACAAAACCATTTTCAAAGTTGTTTGGCCAATTTACGCAGCCAAGCCATTGCCAAAGGGGTGAGTGGCAGCAGTTATGATCGCTATACTCAAAATCTTAGTCCAGATTATTCCGTCATTGAGCGTTTAAATTACCAACCTGAATTTTCCACGCCAATTTGGGACTACCTTTCAGGCTTGGTGGATGATGAGCGCGTGCAGGCGGGGCAGCAGAAATTGGCACAGCACCGTGATGTGCTTAATCGTGTTGCTGCAGCCTATGGCGTACCTGCAGAAACTGTAGTGGCGGTTTGGGGTGTAGAAAGCAACTTTGGTGCGATTTCAGGATCCTATCCATTATTGCAAGCGCTAGGTACCTTGAGCTGTGAAGGACGCCGTCAAAGCTATTTCCGAGGTGAGTTTTTTACCACCATGCGTTTATTGCAACGTGGTGATGTCACTGAATCACAATTAAAAGGCTCATGGGCAGGGGCGTTTGGGCATACTCAGTTTATGCCATCGACCTATGATGAGTTGGCGGTCGATTTTGATGGTGATGGTCGCCGTGACTTAGTATCTAGTATTCCAGATGCTTTGGCTTCCACCGCTAACTTTTTAAAACGTCGCGGCTGGCAAACAGGGCAGCCGTGGGGCTTTGAAGTCAAAGTGCCTGCAGGCATGTCTTTGAGTGGTGAAGGGCGACGCAATAAAAAATCCCTCAGCAGTTGGGTTAATCGTGGGTTGACTCGTGCAGATGGTTCGGCATTAATTCAGGGCAATTTATCGGGCAGTAGTCAGGCAGGCTTGATGGCACCTGCAGGTGCGAATGGCCCTGTATTCTTAGTGTTTAGAAACTTCGATGCCATTTATAGCTATAACGCAGCAGAAAGTTATGCCTTAGCGATTGCGCATTTATCAGATCGTTTAATGGGGCAGTCTGCATTCCGCACCGCTTGGCCAACCGATGATGCAGGTACATCCCGCGCAGAACGCCGTGAAATTCAACGCTTTTTGTTAAGTCGTGGTTATGACATTGGTGAAGTGGATGGTTTAATTGGCGACAAAACCCGTCAAGCGATTCGTCAGGAACAGACTCGACTCGGCTTGGCTGCAACAGGTCGGGCAGGGCAGCAAATTTTAAGAGCGTTTCGTAATGAAGCGGCCAAACAAATGATGCAATAAGTTGTTGCGATTGCATAAAAAAGGTCTGCAAATGTGCAGACCTTTTTAATTTTTGTCTTAAAACAGGGGATTAAGGTTCAATTTTCACTGCTTCAAGCAAATCAAAAATCACAGTCGTGACATCTTGGCTTAATTCTTTGTTATTAAAAATTTCATAAGCTGAAATGGTGATGTCGGTATCACTTGGCAGCAAACGCTGTTCTTCTTCAATCAGGTGTTCAATTGGTAATAAGGTCTGTCTAACCTCAAGATGCAAAATATCTTTGTATTCAATATTTTCATCTTCAAGTTCAATCACTTGCTCATTAAAATACGGCAATAAAATCGAGTGGAGACAAGGTTGAAGCTCAACAATATCAAAAATTTCGATATCACGGCTTTGTTCAATCGTGCTGATGTGGTCATTTACTTCAATCAGGATATGGTAGTAACTCACATGAATCTCCACAGATCGTTCAGGGTTATACAGAGCCTTCACAATAACATGAAATGAGTAAATTTGCTGCCTTTGCACGTGTAATGGATATGCAACTATCGTACAGGGTGAGGGGAGCTTTGTGTTTTAGTCACTTCAGTTTGCCAGATTGCTCAATGCCGTGCATGGAGTAAATCGAGATCGGCAGGGCGCAGTTGGAAATTCTGCAACTGCTGATCTTTTAGCATTGGATACATTAAGGCATAAGGGTCGTTATGGTGTGCTAAACCCAAAGCATGACCAAATTCATGCGCCAAAGTTAGACGTAAATCATCTTTAGATTGAAACTCATAAATCCGAATGGTCTGACCATCAAAGCTGCCTTTATCAAATAAACGTGGTTGAAAACGTGCATTAAATTGCTGGATGGATACATCAATGTCTTGATTAAGTTGATTGAGGGCATCGACTTGTTGATTGAGCTGGTTAATTTGCTGATTAAATTGCGCTATTTCGTGTTCTAAACTCCACATGTGTTGCTGGATTTCTTGTTTTTTGGCTGCAAAAATTTCCTGTTGCGAAGGATGTAGCCCACCACTTTGGTTAATTTGCTGTACTTGACGATTGTATTGTTCAAGTTGTTGTTCAAATAGCATTTTTTTTGCATCAAGTTGTTGATTTTTATCTGCAATTTCTTGTTTTAGTGCTTGAATATTTTGGTTTTGATTGTTCCAGTGTTGTTGGCGTTGTTCAATGGCTGTAAGTTGTTGTTGGCGTTGGTTTGATTCATCTTGACGTTGATCATAAATCAAGTGAATGGCGAGCTTGGCGTTCGGGTCATATACAAAATAATCATGTCCCGTCCCTTGTTTCCAAATATGGGTGGCTTCCTGACTCAGTTGTAGTAAATCGGCATGGCTTAAGCCAAAACGCGGATCGACTTCAGCAATACGATAACGTAAGCGAGTATCTAAAGGATGTTTTAAATGATCTAGTGCAGTATTGTGTCGTGTATGAGGATGTTGAATATTTTGATAAATCAGCAAGATAGAAAACAGTATGATTGCACCCAATAGAAACAAACGCATTGCTAGCGGCATCCTTTTTTGGGTTTACTGTAGCCGAAAGTAGGGCAGAAACTCAATCTATTTGCAGTTAGAGCATCATTTTATCTATTGTACTCGGTTGAGCGTCCAATTGTCTGTGCTCTTTCATTTAAATCTTGAAGTCAGTGTATGGATATCGAAAAGAAAAACCGCGCTGCAATTGCTTGCAGCGCGGTTTTTGATGTGCGTTAAAGCGACAAATTATTTTTTATCATCTTTGACTTCAGTGAATTCAGCATCCACAACGCCATCATCGGCTTTTTGTTGACCTGCGTCACCGCCAAATGCATTTGGGTCGAAACCTTGTGCACCGCCTTGACCTTGTGCAGCTTCATACGCACGTTGCGTAATTGGCATGATGATGTTTTGCAATGCTTCAGTTTTTGCTTTGATTGCATCTACATCATTTTCTTTGGTTGTCGCTTCAAGCTCAGTGACTGCAGTTTCAATCGCAGTTTTCTCATCGGCAGTCACTTGTTCACCAAGGTCTTTTACTGCTTTTTGAGCAGAAGAAACTAAAGCATCCGCTTCGTTACGTGCTTTTGCAAGTTCTTCAAACTTACGGTCTTCTTCAGCATTTGCTTCAGCATCTTTAATCATCGCTTCAATTTCAGCATCGCTCAAACCAGAGTTTGCTTTAATTTGAATCGATTGTTCTTTGCCTGTGCTCTTGTCTTTTGCAGACACTTTCAAGATACCGTCAGCGTTAATGTCGAACGAAACTTCAATTTGTGGCACACCGCGTGGCGCTGGTGGAATGTCACCTAATTGGAAGTTACCCAACAATTTGTTTTGTTGAGCCATTTTACGCTCACCTTGGTAAACTGAAATGTCTACTGCAGGCTGGTTGTCTGCCGCTGTTGAGAACACTTGAGATTTCTTCGCAGGAATCGTGGTGTTTTTCTCAATGATTGGCGTCAACACGCCACCCATAGTTTCAATACCAAGCGTTAACGGAGTTACGTCTAGAAGCAATACGTCAGTTTTGTCACCAGACAATACGGCACCCTGAATTGCTGCACCAATTGCAACAGCTTCGTCTGGGTTTACGTCTTTACGTGGCTCTTTGCCAAAGAATTCTTGTACTTTTTGTTGTACAAGTGGCATACGTGATTGACCACCCACCAAAATCACGTCAGAGATGTCAGAAGTTGAAAGTCCTGCATCTTGTAGCGCAACTTTACATGGCTCAATGGTACGAGCGACTAAATCAGCAACCAAACCTTCAAGTTTGGCGCGAGTCACGTTCATCACCAAGTGCTTCGGACCTGTTGCGTCTGCAGTGATATATGGCAAGTTGATTTCAGTCGCATTTGAAGATGAAAGCTCGATTTTTGCTTTCTCAGCCGCTTCTTTCAGACGTTGTAATGCCAATGGATCTTGTTTCAAGTTGAAGTTTTGCTCTTTTTTGAACTCTTCAACCAAGTATTCGATCAAGGCATTGTCAAAGTCTTCACCACCAAGGAAGGTATCACCGTTGGTTGATAACACTTCAATTTGTTGGTCGCCATCAAGGTCTGCAATTTCAATGATCGATACGTCAAAAGTACCACCACCCAAGTCATATACAGCAACTTTACGGTCGCCTTCTTTCTTGTCCATACCAAATGCAAGCGCAGCAGCAGTTGGTTCGTTGATGATACGTTTAACTTCTAAGCCTGCAATTTTACCCGCATCTTTGGTTGCTTGGCGCTGTGCATCGTTAAAGTACGCAGGTACAGTAATCACGGCTTCAGTAACTGTTTCGCCCAAATAATCTTCGGCAGTCTTTTTCATCTTTTTCAAAGTTTCTGCAGAAATTTGCTGTGGTGCAAGTTTCTTGTCATTCACTTCAACCCAAGCATCGCCATTGTCTGCTTTGATGATTTTGTAAGGCACAAGACCAATGTCTTTTTGTACCGCTTGGTCTTCATAACGACGACCAATCAAACGCTTAATTGCGAATAATGTGTTTTTCGGGTTAGTTACAGCCTGACGCTTTGCAGATTGACCTACAAGAATTTCGCCATCTTTATAAGCAATAATAGATGGAGTTGTACGTGCGCCTTCTGCGTTTTCAATTACTTTAACTTTGTCGCCTTCAAGTACCGCTACACATGAGTTAGTTGTACCTAAGTCAATACCAATGATTTTAGCCATTTGGATGTTTCCTCAAAAATTCTTTTGCAATGTTTTCACTTGTTATTCGATATGAGAGCCAATCAAAATTTTTCAAGTTGTTTAGATGAAAATTTTTTATCAACTCTCGATTTTATAAGACTTAAGCGCCAACCATCACCATTGCAGGGCGGAGTAAGCGACCATGTAAGGTGTAGCCTTTTTGTAATACGTTGCCAATTTCATTGGCTTTTGCATTTGGATCAATCCCTACGGCTTGATGCAGGTCTGCATTGAAACCATTGGCTGTATCAATCACCACCACACCAAACTTTTCTAAAGTGGTCAGTAATGATTTCAAGGTCAGTTCCACACCTTCAGACAAGGCAGTTTTTTCATCACCATTGGCGGCAATAGCACGCTCAAGGTTGTCTACAGAATCCAATAATTCTTTAGCAAACTTTTCTAAAGCAAACTTTTTAGCTGTATCTGCTTCACGTTCTAAACGCTCTTTGGTTTTTTCCGCTTCGTAAACTGCATTGGCAGTACGTGCTTTTTCCAATTTTAGGTTTTCTTCAAGTTTGCTCAGTTGTTCTTGTAAAGACTCAACGGAAACTTCTGCTTGCTCAGTATCTTGCGCTGTTTGTTGTTCCGTCTGCTCTTGCTCAAGGTCTTGAGTTTGTTCGTTCTGCTCAGTTGCCATTGATTTACTCCGTTTAAATGGGTTTTTAAACATGTACAGTCCTTTGGCGTCAGTGCTAACTGCGTTATTGCTGAACTGCCATGGTTAGAGAAGTTCGTAATTAGCTAAGAAATCGGGGCAGGGCAGGCAAAATTCAAGCGTGCCAGTAGATTAATTTTCATTGCCATGAAATTTGGTCAAAACAATACATTTTGAATCAAGATGTCGGCGGATGAATGAAGCAAATTAAACTTTGAAACTTATAATATTTTTTTGTTTAAAAAAGTATGGTAATAGGGAGCTGATTATTCAGCTAAACCAGTGCTTTTATTACGGAGATAGCTAAAAACACTGTTTTATCAACAGGATTCGACTGGGTGTTTGTTCACTATATTGTGCATGCGTATGATTAGAGTTTTTAAGTTTTGGTTGATTAATCGCTAAAACAACTTAATCGAGAGTAATTATATATTTTACACAAAACCTAACACTGCTTATTCTTTGCGCATAGATGCTATATCGCTGTAGTTTCTTGTGTATTGCTAAATGTGTTTTCGGGGCTTATCTAACTTCTGAATAAGCCCTTTTTTTACCTCATTTGTTTTGCTTTGCTGTAAGACTCAATCACGATCACGTCGTTGTTCACGGTCTTTACGGTTTTCCTGCCAGCGCTTTTGTTGTGCATCACGTTGTTGTTGCCAGCGTTTACGTGCTTCCTCACGCTTTTTTTGTTCAGCTTCAATTTGCTGCTTGCGCTTTTGCTCTAGCTGTTTACGCTGCTGTTCCGATAAGCGTTTGCGTTGCTCTGCTAAGCGTTGTCGCTCTTGTTCATAGCGTTGTTGCTGTAATTGCTGTTGTCGTTTTTGTTCCCATTCACGACGTTCTAGTTCACGTTTACGACGCTCTAACTCAACCCGATTTTTACCTTGTTGATATTCCCAACGCTGCCGATCATTGTCATACCGTCGATGATCATCATCATAGCGACGGTCATAGCGTGGCTCATATCGTCCATCGTAGTAACCTTCGTCAGGCACGACCACGCAACCTACGGCTAAAATGGCAGTTGCGCACGAAAGTAAGATCAATTTTTTTGTCATGCTCTGCCTCCTGAGCCGATGAGGTAAATTTGTCTGAAACATCAATCATAGACCGCAATAGTGTCAATGACAGCGTCATAAAAGCAGGGTAGCGTATAGGTAATTTGAATGTGTATAACGATTGAAGCACTTGTATAACAAAATGGTCACTGTGCTGTTGATCATGAAGAAATTATGAAGCGTTTAGGCAAATCATGCAGACATATAAAAAGGAACAGGCATGCAAATTTTGAATTCATCTCTCAAAAATAAATTGCACAAAGGACAAGGTGCTGCTGCACGTGCATTAAATAAGTTACCAAGTCGAGTACATCATACTTTGGCTCAAGCTTTGGGTTATCCGTATCATTATCCAGACCTTGATCCATTTATTAAATGCATGATGGCGGCACAATTAAAACAAGGGAAAATTGGTTTTATTGGTGCTGACCCTGTACAGTCTAGACAGGCATTTGATCGACAAATGCAATCTATTCTGAGCACTCCAACTGCGGTCAAACGAGTTGAAGAAATCCGTTTAAACTTAGCCAGTGGCAATATCGCAGCGCGTTATTATCATCCTGCACCACATAAAAAATTGCCTTTAATCGTGTTTTTTCATGGTGGTGGTTTTGTGGTGGGTGGTTTAGACAGTCATGACGAATTTTGCCGCTTAATGGCGGTACATGCCCATGCACAAGTGTTGAGTGTGGAATATCCACTCGCGCCTGAAGCTAGTCCACAGCAGATTATTCAAGTCTGTGAAGATGCTTTGGCATGGGCATATCAACATCGTCGAGAAATGAAAATTTTAAAAAATCGCATAGCGGTGGCAGGCGATAGTGCGGGTGGTAATATTGCAGCGGTGGTTGCACAGCGTAGTGCTCATTCAGCCTATGCACCTGACGCACAATTTTTAATTTATCCAGCCTTAGATTTTAAGAGTCGCCATCCTTCATTCTTTGCTTATAAAGATGGTTTGGTGTTGACGGGACAAGATATTGATTTTGTCACCCAGCACTATGTCACACAGCATCAGGTCGCTTTGGATGATCCAATCATTTCGCCAACTTTTGGCAAATTGAAAAAACTAGCGCCTGCCTTTGTGGTCACAGCAGGGCATGACGTTTTGCATGATGAAGCTGAAATTTATGCACATAAATTACGTCAACATGCTGTCACGGTAAAATATGTAGAATATTTAGATCAAACACATGGTTTTATTAGCATGACCTTTGTGTCGCGTCGCGCCAAAAAAATCAGCATTGAAATGTGTAAAAACTTTAGAAAATTTTGGGATCGACCACGTAGCTAAATCTTAGGTTGGTTTTGTTCATCTGTTTCACGTGGAACAATTAAACCAGAGTAGAGATTTCGGCTTCAGGAAAAGTCAGCTCGAATTCAGGCACGTAAAAACCGTTGATGAAGCGTGCCTGATTAAAATCAGGAAACAAACTTGGATTCGATTGCCAAGATGTATATTTGAGTGGAATTAATCTGCCGCGAAAAGAAGGATTAAATTGATAGGATTTCCCTTGCCATGTTTGCTGAATTTTTAAAAGTGCAGCAGGGATGTAGCGACTATCAATATAAAAGCCGTGTTGCTTATTACATTTTTCAAGTTGAATGGCGAGTTGCAAATCTGCGTGTTGTATTTTGCAACTTATCTGTCGATCTTGAATATTCCAATCAAAGCTTGCCAGTTGTTTAGGAATGCCCCAAAGTTGTTGTCCGTGTTGCACAGAAGACTCGGTTGAAACGAAAATTTTAGGAATAGTAGATAAACGACGCTGCCTAAATAAAGGATGATCTAAAATCAGCAGCTCATCGTAAGCACCAATGGGGCTAGCGTGATAACGCACCCACATGACTTGAACAAGACGTCCTAAAAAAGAAGGTGTTAAGCCAAAAGGTTGTGCCTGTTTTAAAAATTGTGAGCTGAGCCAATAATTTAAAATATAGGCTTCACCTTGAAGTTGCCAAGGTGCTGGACACAGTCGGCTCTGATCTGAATTATTTTTATACATAAGTTTTCCAGCGTGATAAAAAATAACCACTGATTTATTCGCATAATCTTATTAATATAGATGCAATGCAAATACAACACAGATGGATTGGTCAGCAAATGTTAAAACAAAGTATGTTTACCATGGCAGCAATGCTTATCAGCTTCAATACGATGGCAGCCAACACCGTGGTAGAAATGACAACCAGCATGGGCAATATTGAAATCGAACTGTTTAATGACAAAGCCCCAGTTTCTGCAAAGAACTTTGAAAACTATGCCAAGTCAAACTTCTATAACGGTACGATCTTCCATCGTGTTATCCCAGGCTTTATGGTGCAAGGCGGTGGTATGGATGCCAATATGCAAGAAAAGCCAACCAAAGCGACCATTCGTAATGAATCAAGTAATGGATTGAAAAATACCCGTGGTACCTTGGCGATGGCACGTATGAATCATCCTGATTCTGCCAGCAGCCAATTCTTTATTAATGTGGTAGATAACGATTTCTTAAATCGAAGTCCACGTAACGCAGGCTATGCGGTATTTGGTCAAGTCACTAAAGGTATGGATGTTGTCGATAAAATTGTAAAAGTACCAACAGGCAACTATGGCATGCATCAAAATGTACCGAAACAAGCGGTAAAAATACTCAGTGTGAAAGTGAAAGAGGCTGCCTCAACAAAATAAGCGGATTTAGATTGCAAAAATATGAAAAACATATTTTTAATTTAAAATTATAGGGTTAGTGCGAGTTTTGTGTGTTTTTGAACCAAAATAGTGCGTAAAAATCCAACACTCGTGAAAACAAGCAGTTAAAAGCACTTGCACGTGTAGGAAATTGCCCTATAATGCACCCATCCCGACGCGAAACAGCCTACGAACTTAGCTTACAGGGTTAAGTTGTTAGAAGTGTTTTGTGTTAAAATTTCTGCTGACGAGGCAGAAATTAAGATCATTAAGAGATTATGAAGAACAACTTGTGTGGATTTTTACTGATTGATTG
Source organism: Acinetobacter sp. YH12095 (assembly GCF_013419245.1). NCBI lineage: Bacteria > Pseudomonadati > Pseudomonadota > Gammaproteobacteria > Moraxellales > Moraxellaceae > Acinetobacter > Acinetobacter sp. YH12095. The sequence goes on along the minus strand of NZ_VPAL01000018.1, from coordinate 134 downwards.
ATCGAAAATATTTCATTGATTGATTGGTTTAAATTACTCGAAGTTTATTTGAGCGAAATTTAAGTCAGAAAATTGATGAGCCAGATTTGGAAGTTTAGATTAAAACTTCAAAATGATTTTAACTGAAGAGTTTG
>NZ_VPAL01000017.1:0-55306 GCF_013419245.1 Acinetobacter sp. YH12095 | reverse complement strand
CTTCATCCAATTATTTTAACAGTATTTTTCTTAATAGTGACTATAGTACAAGTATTTAAAACGACATTTCGTGTCGTTCATATGGTTTACTCCAGTCGCTTATATCCTCGTGCTGAACCACGAGGTTTTTCGCTCCAGTGGATAAACTTCTTTCACAAATCCGATTAAAACCATACTTCAATCCCCCATCATCCTCTTACGGAAGATATTCCTCATCCCTGAGCCATATATGGCGCAAGAGAAGGGATTTTCGATACTAATTTAATTTTGACCTATACGGATAAACTGAAAAGACAGACACAACGTCAGCTTTTTAAAAACTCACAACTTACCCAAATGCGCCAAACAACGATGAATCGCACCACAACCCGGCTGAAAGTGCTGCACACCTTTGGCTTCTTCCATACGGCACACCTCACTCACCAAACGATCTGCCACACCTCGACCACGGTTTGCAGGATGCACCACAATATATTCAAGCGTACGATGATCATCTTGCCCTGTGCACCAAATCGCACCAATCACTTTAGTATTAAATTCTGCCGTGTAAAGTAGGGTATACTGAGCCAAGTTCTGCTCAAGTTGGCTTACCGCATCTTGCCCATCGCCAAATTCAGGGCTGGTATCATACAGTCGCTCAAGCTGGCTGCGCACTTCGGTATTTTCCAGTGAAGTATAGGCATGTACGGTAATAGGCATTGATTAACCTTCCTGAGCAATCTAATATGCTGAGACTTCGTCACAGCGAAAACATTTTACATCAATCATTTTTGACGTTTTTTGAGGAACGTGTCTATGACCCAACGTATCAGTGAAGTGGTGAGAAATACCAACGAAACTAAAATTCGAGTTCGTGTGAATCTGGACGGTACGGGTCAAGGCACACTCAACACTGGAGTTCCATTTTTAGACCATATGATTGATCAAATCAAGCGACACGGTTTGTTTGATATTGATATTCATTGTGATGGCGACTTGGAAATTGATGATCACCACACTGTAGAAGACTGTGGTATCACGCTTGGACAAGCTTTTGCTCAAGCTTTGGGCGATAAAAAAGGTTTACGACGCTACGGTCACTTTTACGCACCACTTGATGAATCTTTAAGCCGTGTGATTGTCGATTTATCGGGTCGTCCGGGTTTATTTATGGATATTCCATTTACCCGCGCACGTATTGGTACTTTTGATGTGGATTTATTCTCAGAATTCTTCCAAGGCTTTGTCAACCATGCATTAATGACACTGCACATCGACAACCTCAAAGGTAAAAACAGCCACCACCAAATTGAAAGCGTATTTAAAGCATTTGCACGTGCTTTACGCATGGCATGTGAAGTCGATCCGCGTGCTGAAAATACAGTGGCATCAACCAAAGGAACACTCTAATGACCCGAATTGCCCTTCTTGACTATGGCATGGGAAATTTACACTCTGCAGCGAAAGCTTTAGAGCATGTGGGTGCAACGGTAGATGTGACCAATGACCCAAAACTGATTGCACAAGCCGATAAAATTGTGTTTCCAGGTGTGGGTGCTATGCGTGATTGTATGCAAGGCATGCATGAAGCTGGCATTGATGACGTGGTGCGCAACGCGGTCTTTAATAAACCTGTACTTGCAATTTGTGTAGGCATGCAGGCGCTGATGCAACATTCCGAAGAAAATGGCGGAGCAGATGCACTGGGCATTTTTGCAGGTACAGTCAAACGCTTTCCTGAAGTAGCAGGTTTAAAAGTGCCACACATGGGTTGGAATCAGGTACATCAACGTGACCCGAGCCACCCTATGTGGAACAACATTGAACAAGATGCGCGTTTTTACTTCGTGCATAGTTTTTATGTTGAACCGCAAGATGAAAAAATCGTGGCCGCGACCTGTGATTATGGTTTAACTTTCTGTACAGCCCTGCATCAAGACAACTTGTTTGCAACGCAGTTCCACCCAGAAAAAAGTCACACTGTTGGTTTGCAGTTACTAAAAAACTTTGTGGAATGGAATATCTAATATTCAGGATGCTTCAATCAATAAAGCCGAGTTAATCTCGGCTTTATTTTTGCGTGAATGTTTTTCACTTTTATTGCACATTGATTTGTGTTTAAAATTAAAGCGTTTTTTATACCTTTTATTCAAAATAAACTGAGGGTCTGTCGATAATTGGTCTATGTTTGCGATGTGAGAGAGATATCTCACAAGATTTTTGAGCAAATATACGGTATGCGACAGAAAATTCAAAAAATCTAGGAATTACAACAATGAGTCAATATGTAGAAGATTCTGCACTCAGTGCAGCGGGGCGTTTTGGTCGATTATCATTTTTAGCGTGGAACTGTTTGCTCAGCTTGGGGCTTGCAGTACTGATTGCAATTATTGCCGTTGTTGCACCCAATTTATTGCTAGAGCTCGGCTCTGGCTCTATGGGCATCGGCATGATCTTGCTCGTGATCATTTATATCGTTGCGTTCTATTTTAGCTTTATTTTCACCATCCGCCGCTTGCATGACAGCAATCATACTGGCTGGTTATCTTTGCTGATTTTGGTGCCTTTGGTGAATATTATTATGGGTTTATATTTGGTATTTGCACCTGGCGATGATCGTCAAAATAGCTATGGTGCGGTACGTGAAACTGCAGGTTGGGAAAAAGTACTGGCTTGGATTTTTATTGTGCTGATGATTTTGGCGATTATTGGCAGCTTCTTGTCAGGTATATTCAGCAACGTCTAAGCAAAAATATTCCACTTGGTTGATATTTCGAAATAGCCCATCTATTGGGCTATTTTTTCAGGATATTCGCTGCAATCTTTGTCCTGCACAGCATTTTCAATCTTTTAAACTTTGCCAAATTCCGCAAAACGCTTTAGGCTAAAACCGCTTCTTTACCGCTTTGAATGTTATGGATCTCACTCGTCTGCGTACCCTGCCTAGCCCTGATGAAATTCGGCAATTGCCACTGTTTGAAAATATTGCGCGTCAAAATATTGTACTGATTCAAAATCTAGAGCAATGTCTAGCAATTGAAGCTGAACTGAAAACCGCAGCTGTCTTGGGTTTCGATTCTGAATCTAAACCCACGTTTAATGTAGGCGAAGTTTCTACAGGCCCGCATTTAATTCAGCTCGCAACCTTAGAAAAAGCCTATCTATTTCAGCTCAATGATGACATTTGGCAATTTTTGCAGCCAGTTTTTGCCAATCGCGATCAAATTAAAGTAGGTTTTGGGCTGAAAAATGATGCCCATTTATTTCGTAAAAAAGGTATACAACTGAATAGCGTGATTGAACTATCCAAATGTTTTGGCAGTTTTGGTTTTAAAAGTCCGCTTGGGCTTAAAAATGCCATGGCATTATTATTTCACGTTCATTTCCCTAAAAGCCGAAGTATCAGCACCTCAAACTGGGCATGCAAACAGCTCAGTGAAGCACAAATTGCCTATGCTGCCGCCGATGCCTACGCACCTGTGTTGATATTTGAAGAATTGGGGCGTTTGGGTCTATTGCCCGAGCATATCCCAAACAGTTCACTCAAATTGCGGATTCGTCCCTCTAAAACAAAACCTACAACAGATGCTTAGATATTTAACAATACTTTGTTAAGATGCACAGATTGAATTCAATAAGTTTTTGGCAAGGAGCGAAAGCATGCTGATCATCCCTGCAATTGACCTGAAAGATGGCAAGTGTGTTCGTTTAAAACAAGGTCGTATGGAAGATGATACTGTATTTTCTGACGATCCAGTGGCAACAGCACAACACTGGGTAAATGAAGGCGCGCGTCGCTTGCATTTAGTCGATTTAAACGGCGCTTTCGCAGGTACGCCAATTCATAAACCTGTGGTTGAAGCGATTGCAAAATCACAACCGGATCTTCCAATTCAAATTGGTGGCGGTATTCGTTCACTCGAAACCATCGAACACTATTTGGATGCAGGCGTATCGTTCGTGATTATTGGTACCAAAGCCGTACAAGAGCCTACTTTTGTAGAAGAAGCCTGCAAGAAATTTGCAGGACACATCATTGTCGGCATTGACGCCATGAATGGCATGGTGGCTACTGATGGTTGGGCCAACGTCACAGACGTGAAGGCAACAGATTTAGCTAAGCGTTTTGCCGATGCAGGTGTATCTAGCATTGTTTATACCGATATTGCCCGTGATGGCATGATGCAAGGTGTGAACGTAGAACAAACCGTAAACTTGGCGCAATATTCAGGCTTACCCGTGATTGCTTCTGGCGGTGTGACCAATTTAGATGACGTACGCAACCTAAAAGGTCAGCCTGGCATTTTAGGTGCGATTACAGGTCGTGCAATTTACGAAGGCACGTTAAGCCTGCGTGAGGCACAGTTGCTTTTAGATGAGCAATCTTTGTAATTCTGCCGCGTATTTTTAAAGAGGTCTGCGGACCTCTTTTTTATTTTGATTTTATTTTACTCATTTTGAGTTTTCTTCATCTCCCACTGGTTCTATGTCTCAGCTTTCACCAATGCTTCGCAGCAAAGCCCCGCAACTGGCGCTCATTTTGATTACCTTAATTTGGGGTGCAACCTTCATTACCGTGCAATACGGTTTGAACTTCAGCAGTCCAGTACTGTTTGTAGGCTTACGTTTTGCCGCAGCCACGTTGGCCGTGGGGCTGATTTCATGGCGAAGCTTACGTGGTTTTAGCATCGATGAACTCTATGCAGGCTTTGCCATAGGCGCAGTCATTGCGCTAGGTTATGTCACTCAAACCATTGGCTTACAAAGTATCAGCAGTAGCGAATCGGCCTTTTTAACGGCGCTGTATGTCCCGCTTGTACCGCTATTGCTGTGGTTATGCTTTGATCAACGTCCGCATGTCATGACTTGGTTGGGTGCTATTTTGGCATTTGTAGGCTTGGTCTTTTTAACAGGCAATGGCTTAGGCGCAATTCAGTTAAGTTTTGGACAAGCCATTACTTTAATCGGTTCAATTGCGATTGCCTTTGAAATTATTTTAATTAGCTATTTTGCCAATCGGGTCAATTTAAAGCGCGTTACCCTCATCCAACTGGGTTGTGCATCGTTATTGTGTTTTGCGATTGCACCATGGGTTGGAGAAACTCAATTGCCCGAATTTCAGTGGTCACTCCTTGCTGTTTTGCTCGGCTTAGGCATTGCCAGTGCCGTGATTCAATTGGTGATGAACTGGGCGCAACGACAAGTAGACCCTGCGCAAGCTGCTATTATTTATGCAGGTGAGCCTGTTTGGGCCGCATTGATTGGACGTTTGGCAGGCGAGCGCTTGGCAGTTCTGGCGTTGTTCGGTGGACTACTGGTGGTTTTAGGCGTGCTGGTCAGCGAATGGCGACCAAAATTTTTAAAACGAAACACATCATCCCAAAAAGTTGAATGAACAGCATCTAGGCAAGATCGCTCAAAACATCTTAAAAAGACGAACGAACGTGAATTTAATGATACATCGGTAAATTATCATTCACGCGAATTAAACCGCGTATAGCACGGTAAACAATCCATAACCACGAAATAGCAACCACTGCGATACAGAAAAGTGTCGCAGCCAAAGTCATACTGGCAAAGCTTTGCGCATCTGGACTAAAGAACACCAAAAAGAACGGCACAAAGGCCACAATATTCCAAAACAGATACCACCAGAAGCTGCGAATTTGCCAAGTAAAATGACTGGCAAAAATTGAACCTTGTACATCACTACGTTTTAAATAGTTGATGATTAAGGCAATAACGGCCAATATCCCCGCAGAAAAAATCGCCACGATATACAGCACATATAAAATCATGGTCAATGAACGATGTGGGTCTTGATCTACTGAATATGAATGCTCTGCTTCTGACATAATGCACCTGACAAGCCTGTTACTAGAACAATATTCCCAATTAGATACTGAGCTGATTCAACGGAGAAATTAACCATAAAATCAGCAAGATATTTAAGCCTATCGTACAAAAATAAATCTTACCAAAGGGTTGTTTTTGTGTTTTATGGCGTAATTTTTGTTGTGCTAACCATGCTGCAGGCCAACCCCCTAAAAAAGCCACAATATGCAAGTTATTTTCAGGAATACGACGTCCACCCTGCTGTGCAGCTTCTTTATCTTGTGCATACAGCCAATAACTCAGCGCATTCATCAAACTGATGAATAATAACAACATGCCGCTGAGCAATCCCAACAGCGTCAGCAAAGCCAAAGCAACAATATAAGCCACACATAATATTTGCATCGGCTGCATTTTTTGCGTGATGTTGGATGTTTTCGCACTCACAGCAGATGCCTTTGCTGCTTTGGTCTGCGAAGCTTTTAAATACACCGCTTGCTGTGCTCGGTAACGTCCGCGCTCATCCACAGTTACGGTATATTCCAAGGCACAGCCCACAATTGGACGTGGCCCTTGTCGGGCGAAGTCCTTAATGTGTAAAAACACGCGATCTTTTTGGTGGTCATTCGGCTGAATAAACCCATAACCCTGCTCATCAAACCATTCGACTAAACGCCCTTGATCACGCATGTTCTATATCCCTCAAGCTGTCACAAACTTTAAGCGTTCAATCAGCATATTCCGCATTTCATCTGGATTTTTCTGCAAAATATCTGCGCCTGTCCGCCCTTCTGCCGCATTTTTAGCAGCCACCTGCAAACGCATTAACCAAAAACGTCCTGCCGCCATTGCCAAATACAGTTCCAAACAGGCTTTTTCGTCTTGGGTTAAAGGACGCACCGTTTCGTAGGCATTTAAAAATGCAATCGCCTTGCTTTCATTTAAGCTCAGCTCAGGAAAATCGGTACAAAAATCATTCAGCGTAATCGCAATATCAAACAGCAATTCATCTTGATTTAATTCATAAAAATCTAAAATGCCTTGCAACTGATCATCTGCAAACAAGGTATTGTCACGGAATAAATCCGAGTGAATAAAACCTTTGGGACGCTGCGGATAGACTGCGGTTAAAGCTTCATACAAGCCCAAAAGTTTGGACAGTAAGGCTTGATCGGCCACATGCATGCTTGGTTTTAATTGGCGTGCGACCCCTGCCCAATAAGCATGATCACGTACATGATCGCGCTGCAAAGGAAAATTTTGTAAGGCCACATGCATTTTGGCTTGTGCAATCGCAATCGCTTCCACTTGCGCCACTGTTGCCAGTGTCGGATGCTGCCCAATTAAACGCGGTGCAATTTGTGCAGGTTTTTCTTTTAATTGGTGAATGGCTTGTCCCGAATAGGATAAAGGCACTGCCACAGGCAAACCCGCTTGCCCCAAATGCTGCAATACAGGAATTAATTCACCTGCCGCTTGCTGATCTAATTCTTCAAAAATGGTCAGCACGTACTCGTTTTGATTGTCGCAACGCAAAAAATAATTGGTATTTTGAATCCCCCCTTGAATGGGAATCAGCTCGACCACCTCCAATCCATAAGGCGCTGCAAAGACCTGAACTTCCTTTAAAGTCAAAGGAGTATAAACCGACATAGAAAACCTGCGAAAAACCTGAGCTAAGTTTGATAGAATACCCGCTCCATCTGCCAAGGTGTAGCGCTTGTGTGGGTGAGTTTCATAATCGGCTGTAATAATTGGAAAAATTTATGCTAGCGAAACGTATTATTCCTTGCCTAGACGTAGATAATGGTCGCGTGGTTAAGGGCGTGCAATTCCTTGATATTCGTGATGCGGGCGACCCTGTCGAAGTGGCGCGTCGTTATAATGAACAAGGTGCCGATGAAATCACCTTTTTAGACATTACCGCTACCCATCATGGTCGTGATACGACTTATCGTACCGTAGAACGTATGGCAGAAACCGTGTTCGTGCCCCTCACCGTTGGTGGTGGCGTGCGCAAGGTTGAAGACATTCGCCTATTATTGAACGCAGGTGCAGATAAAGTCAGCATTAACTCTGCAGCCGTGTTTAACCCAGAATTTGTGCAAGAAGCCTCACAACGTTTTGGCGCACAATGTATTGTGGTTGCTATTGATGCGAAAAAAACGGGTGATAACAAATGGGAAATTTTCACCCACGGTGGTCGTAAACCCACTGGTATTGACGCAATTGAATGGGCTGTGAAAATGGCGGACTACGGCGCAGGTGAGTTGTTGGTCACCTCAATGGATGCCGATGGCACCAAAGCAGGCTATGACTTGGCGCTCATGCGTGCCATCAATGACCGTGTAATGGTACCTACCATTGCTTCTGGCGGTGTAGGTAATTTACAGCACTTGGCAGATGGTATTTTAAAAGGCGGTGCCGATGCGGTACTGGCAGCCTCAATTTTCCACTTTGGTCAGCATACCATTCCTGAAGCCAAACAATATTTGGCAGCACAAGGCATTGAAATGCGTTTGTAAAATCATAGTGCAAACGAACTGTGAAAAGTGCAATCTGAAGATTGCACTTTTTTTAGCTTAAAATTGAAGTAAAGGTAAAATTTAGGCAGAAAAAAAGGAGTCCGAAGACTCCTATCAACTCAAAAAACCACAGCGCTGAGGTTCTTTTATCTTTTTAAATAGACTTATAAAAAAATAATCAACAAAATCAATTTATCATCACACAATATTCAACCGAAACATCCGTGGATATTTCACTGCACACAATATACGCAGAGCTTTAGCTGAAATATTGACCAAAAACACCAAAAACATTGACCATTTGCGACAAGACTTGCCCAAGCTGTCAGTACAAACCTTCATTTGCTGCAATACAGTTAAGATAACTGCTCTGCCACAGCTAATTTTTTCTCGACCCATTTGGCAGGAAAATATGCAGCAGACAGATGGTTTAAACCCTGTGCAATCACCCGAGGTAAGGCAATGCCTAACGGATTTTGCTCCTGTAAGGCAGGTGCTGAAATGACTCGCGTTCCTAAAATATAATCAAACCACGGTTTGGTCACGCACCAGTTCGCATCCTGATTGCTGTTCATGTGATGGTCATAATGCCACGGAATTTTCTTAACTGCCCACTCTGGCTCTAAATGCGCACGACGGTGAATATAATAATAATTCGCAGCACTATATAGCGCAGCCAAACTCATACCCTTAGAAATTGGATAGAACACGCCACTGGCCACCGTTGCCACCACAGCCAAAGACACAATTTCATTTTTGGTACGCCAGTTGCGAATCCCTTCGACATAGCCATGATCGTGAAAACTGGTTTTACGCACTTCACGATGATGTTCCCAATGTGATTTCATACTTTCAGGCACAGGACTATAACGGCGCTGCCCTGCTCGATGCGTTCCGTGCAAAATATATTTATGTGCCACCCATTCAAAACCATTGGCAACCACCAAACCTGCTAGAAATCCTTTCCACATCGCTATTTCTCCTTAAACACAGGACATCTTGACTCTGATGTTCACTATAGGCATGTGAGATTGACTAGATCTTGACCAAAAAAATCAATATCATTGACAAATGACGACAAAAATAAACCGATAACACATGCAACAATTCAAAGAATATACGGGCTCGGTCTATGGTGGCTTAGGGCATTTATTGATGTGCTATTACCAAGCAAAAAAGCTGCCCATTCCAGAAAAATTACATCAGATTCAAAATCTGGAACGTTTTGATTATGCCCTCTGGCGTGACTTGCTCAGCACTTTGGAGCAACAATTACCACAACCTGCTTTGGGTTTGGAAATTGCCAAATACGTGCAGCCCAAACATTTAGGCATCATTGCGTATTTAGCCTTGTCCTGTGATCATCTGGGTGAAGCATTACAGCGTTACCACGATTTTCATCGCTTGATTTACGATGGTGGCCCGTTGCAAGTCGAAGCACAAAACGATTATTTATCCATTCGTTGGTCAGAATTGCCCGTGCACATGACCACACAATTAACCGATGAAATTGCCATTGCTTTAATGATGGAATTTTTGAAGCACTTTATGCAGTTTGAAGATATTTGCCTGCACGAAGTACATTTTCATCATCCTGCACCCAAAAATATTGCACTGTATGAGCAGTATTTTCATTGCAAAGTGCGTTTTTCTCAGCCAATTACCCAAGTGTTGCTGCCTGTTTCCGAACTGGCAAAACCTTTTCATCAGGGCGATCAGACCTTACAGCATTTATTGTTGCAACAGGCACAAGCCTTATTGGAAAAGCTACCGAATAGCACCCAAACCGATCAGTGTTTACAGCAAGCCATTTTGACGGGGCTGCAAAAAAATATGTATCAAATTGAACATATTGCTCAGCAATTACATATTTCTGTACGTCAGTTGCAACGTTATTTGCAACAGCAAGGCACGACCTATCAAAAACGCATGCAGGAAGTACGCTGTTTATTGGCAGAACAATATTTACAAGACCCACATTTAAGTCTGCAAGAAATTGCGCTATTGCTGGGTTATTCAGAACAAAGTGCCTTTCAGCGTGCGTTTAAACAATGGACGCAGCACACACCACAACAATGGCGGATGCAACGTGCTTCATGATTGCTTCTTTTTACTTTAATTTATGTTAAATTCATCACAATATCGATCTAAAATGCGATAAATTTAATTGAAGTTTGATCAATTAACTCAAAAAATAAGCACTGGAGAATCAAATTGAATAAGTATTTCGCAGAACTGGCTGGCACATTCTAGCTGGTATTTGGTGGTTGTGGTAGTGCGGTATTGGCTGCAGCTTTTCCTGAATTGGGCATTGGTTTTGTGGGGGTATCCCTCGCGTTCGGTCTGACCGTATTAACCGCGGCCTATGCACTTGGGCACATTTCAGGTGGTCAATTTAACCCTGCAGTCAGTATTGGTTTGTGGGCAGGTGGACGTTTCGAAGCCAAAGAACTCGCACCGTATATTATTTCACAAATTATTGGTGCGACTCTGGCCGCACTGGTGTTGTATCTGATTGTACAGGGTCAGGCAGGTTTTGCAGGCACAGGCGGTTTCGCGACCAACGGTTATGGTGATTTATCTCCAGGAAAATATGCCCTCAGTTCAGTATTATTGATTGAAGTGGTACTCACTGCTGGCTTTTTGATGGTGATTATGGGTGCAACCGCCAAACGTGCACCTGCAGGTTTTGCTCCAATTGCAATTGGTTTGGCACTGACCTTAATCCATCTGATCAGTATTCCTGTAACCAATACTTCCGTGAACCCTGCACGTAGTACAGGTGTGGCGTTCTTTGCTGAAACTGCAGCACTCAGCCAGCTTTGGGCTTTCTGGGTTGCACCGATTGTAGGTGCGGTGATTGGTGCGGTGCTGTATCGCGCTATGGCAAAAGCTGAAGACTGATCTTCAAAACTTTAAATCCACAGCTTTTCAAGATGTCTGGGATTTATCTAAAAACACACAAAACAACAAAGCCCGTTCAAGCGTTTGAGCGGGCTTTTTAATGGCTTAGATGAGCAGATTAAAGTAGATTTAATATCTTGAGATGGCATCCATTATAAAAATGGATTTTCAATTTCACCCGCTTCGGGACGATCTAACTTTTCAGGCAGATTCGGAGTCTGCTCCAAAGTTGCAACAACTTCATTCAAAAAAGCCTGTAGTGCTTTGGCTGCCTGTAAACCCGCCTGATCTTTGCTGATTTGCAAATTGCCATACACATTGATGCAATCTAAATCATTTTCTAAGGTTAAGTCATGAATCGCATGTGATTCAGTCCCATTTTGAAACGGTTTAAACATTGAATTCACCTTAGCATGAAGGATGCAATATCCATCATCTTAACCCAGTTTAAGATTTCAACAACTGTAAAATATATTGCAATAAAGCTTCAATCAATTGCTTCACAATTGCATCTTGGGTATCTGCATCAATGCTAGCACCCGATGCAGGACTACTGCCTGAGCGTTTAAATTCGGTTTGCAAGGCTTGTAATTGCTCAGCAGATACATCTTCTGCGCACTGGCTTTCTGCATCCCAATGTGAGTAGGCAATCGGTGTATTGGCTTTTACAGCATTTGCAGTCAAAGGCAATTTATAGGTATTGCGCTTTTGTTCTTCACTTAATTGTGGGAATAAATTAATGCCCAACTGTTCTTCTAAATAGCAGACACTCACCACTTGCACCTGTAACGAGTCGTTATTGGGCGCGTAATAAGCCCCTATCGCGCCTGTTTTGGGCATATACACAGCTTTATACACCGCAGTCGGCACAATAACGCCCTGCCCAATGGTTTTTAGACGCTTGGCATTAAAACTTGGCCCCGTAATCACATACACATCTTGCTTTTGCTTAGTCACCACCGCTCGGGTGGCTTCTTCAAGTTCACGCCAGACCTGCTGATTATTTTTAGGGGCTTGCGGCACCATATTTGCCAAAGAAAAACTGTCAAACTGGGCTGCCAAGTTGGTCATGTCGGCATTCGGTGCCATGTGTCCACGGTCATAACCCGAACCACGATAATCCAGCAAAGTCGCACGATGCTCGGCTTTGACGCGCGGTTCTTCGTGAAAGTTATCTTCACGTGGAATCCGCTGACTCAAACGCGCTGGTGTTAAGGCTTCTGCCACCCATAACGGGGTTTTGGATACCCCTGAATACATCACATTAAAGTCATTAAAACACAGCGGATAGCTGTCTTTTTGCAGGCTATTTTTCAGTAAATAGGGCGGCGTTTCTCGATAGAACTGGGTTAGGCAAGCACTATTTCCTGAACTCGGCACCAGTGAAGTCCACTGGCTAATTTTTTCTTGACCAAAAGCAATCACAAAACTCCCTGTTGCCACTACACCGAGTAGCACTTTCAAGCTGTTTTGATTGAAAATTTGAGTCCAAATGTTGTTGGAATTGCGCCGTTTTCTTGCCATAACCGTTACTGTGACTTCGCTCTAAATCCGCAGAGTTTGCCCGAGCTTAACAATCCACTCACAGCTTGTATATGAAGCACCTCTTGTTCGTCTAACAATTAAACAAAACCCGCGCCATAACACCACAAAAGCCATACACAGCCTGAGTTTTAAGCACTTTTGACATCAGTCTAGATCAAGTTTGGTAGATTTGATTGCATCCGTTTTAGCGAATCTGCCAAGCTAAATACACCTTAAAGACATCGCTCAGCGACACCCAAGCGCATTGCGCTGCTCTAGCTGGATGTCATTGACGATTTAAATTGGTTTTAACTTTATTTTTGCGATTTTTGATGGAGAAATACATGCGTTTTCATCTTTTTGCTTGTGCTTTGGTTGGTAGCAGTATCAGCATTTCTGCCTTTGCCGAACCACCCATTCAAGCAGGTGATACTTTAGAAAGTTTATCTAAAGTCAAAATAAGCACCACGATTAATGGGCAAGCAGGCTCACTACAAGAATTAATCGCCAATGGTCAGATACGCATTGTACCGAGTACAGATACAAACTTAACAAGTCCAGCAGAAAATATAGCGCAACAGCCTGCAAACCAAATTTCAGCCGAACAAGCCAATCTGGCTCAAGACAATGTACCGATGACGATGCCTGTCGGGACTGAATCCGAACTGCAACACGCAGCGCAGGCAGAGCAAGTGAGCGAACAACACATACAAGCCACCTCTGCGCCATTATTGTCATCTTCAGCCGATTTACCTGTAAATGCTGGCGATGATGTGGATGTCACCGCAGAAGCGCTAAATGCTGCACCACAAAACCCTGCTGCATCTGAACAAGCAGCAGTCAATCTGCCCACGACTGAACGGCTTGAAACCACAGCACCTGCGGCACAGGGCGCAGATGTAAACGATATAGATTTAAGCCATCTACAACCAAGTGATACGGAACAATAAGATCTGTTTAAGACCAATCTTGAGCTAAAAATAAAAAACCAGCACTTTATAATGCTGGTTTTTTAAAATCTATTGAGCAGTTTTTAAATTTCGATTTGACTACCCAATTCCACCACACGGTTGGTTGGAATTTGATAGAAATCACTCACAGGACTGGTATTGCGCTGCATTGAAATAAACAGTTTTTCACGCCACGGTGACATGCCATCGCCCACCGTATGCACAATTCGATCACGCGAAATAAAGAAGCTCATTTGCATCATATCGAATTCAAACTCAAGCTGTTCATAGGCTTGTTTCAAGGCATTTGGAATATTTGGCTGATCTTTAAAACCGTAATACATGGCAATCCGATAAAAACGATCATCCAGTTTTTCGACTTGAATCCGATCTTGCTGCGCCACAAATGGAATATCACGCGTGATGACCGTTACCATGATATTGCGTTCATGTAAGACCTTGTTGTGCTTAATATTATGCAACATGGCATGTGGCACAATGTTAGGCGTACCTGTCAAGAAAATCGCATCGCCAGGGACAAATTTGGTTTCATTGCCCATACTAATACTGTGAATGAATAGGTCTATCGGCAAGGCATCTTTTTCCAAACGATTGAAAACCAATGCACGACCATCTTTCCACGTCATTAAAATGGTATACATGATGGCGCCAATTAAAATTGGCACCCATCCCCCTGACACAATTTTGAGCGAGGTCGAAGCCACAAAAATTAAATCTAGGGTTAAAAATGGCACTGCAAAAAGGGCAACTTTCCACATCGGCCAACGCCAAAAACCATAGGCCAGCACTGAAATTAAAATCGTGCCACACAGCATGGTCATGGTCACTGCCACGCCATAAGCACTGGCAAGTCTGGCACTATTTTCAAATAATAAAATTAAGATAAGCACCGAAATAAATAAGGCCCAGTTAATGAATGGCAAATAGATTTGACCACGTTCAACATCGGACGTGTGACGTACAGTCAGGCGTGGTAAATAACGCAATTGAATGGCCTGATTGACCATTGAAAATACCCCTGTGATCACCGCTTGAGAAGCGATCACCGCTGCAGCTGTGGCTAAACCAATCATCGGGTATAAGCCCCATTCAGGCACCAACATATAGAACGGATTTTCAATCGCTGCAGGGTTACGTAGCAATAATGCCCCTTGTCCTGCGTAATTCAATAACAAGCAAGGTAAGACAATCAAAAACCACGCGAGGCGAATAGGCATCCGCCCAAAATGCCCCATATCGGCATAGAGTGCTTCGCCACCCGTCATGGTTAAAATCACCGCACCCATGGTGAGAAATGCAACAAAGGGTTGCTCTACTACAAAGTTAAACGCCCAGTGTGGACTGACCATGGCCAATACAAATGGGGTTTGGATGATACTGAGCAGCCCTGCACCGCCAATGGCTAAAAACCACAGCAAAGTCAGTGGGCCAAAAAATTTGCCCATAGTGCCTGTACCATGACGCTGCACAATGAACAGTCCTGCCAAAATACCAATGGAGAGCGGTACGAGCCATTGATTAAAGATAGGCGTGGCAATACTTAGTCCTTCAATGGCAGACAATACTGAAATGGCGGGGGTGATAATGCCATCGCCAAAGAACAGGGATGCACCAATAAAGCCAAGTGCGATCAGAAAGATTTTTTTGTCTTCGGCAATGCGGGTGGTGCGCAGGTTCAATGCCAATAATGACATGATCCCGCCTTCGCCATTGTTATCGGCACGCATAATGATAGTGACGTATTTGAAGCTGATGGTGAGCATCATGCACCAGAAAATCAGGGATAAAATTCCCAATACACTGGCTTGAGTAATTGCAAGATGGGCCGTTAAAAAAGTTTGTCGGAAGGCGTACAGGGGGCTGGTTCCGATATCCCCAAATACGACGCCGAGCGCAGCCAAGGTAATGACGGGTAAGGCTGCTTTTTTTGCAGTACTTTGCATAGGTGTCTTCGATTTAGACGGTATTTTTGAGAATCATAGCACTACGCTGAAAGTTTTTCTCTAAATCAAATGTTTCAACTTGGCTTTGTACTATTTTTTGGTTATTATCCACCGCCTATGGTGAAGTGTCCGAGTGGCTGAAGGAGCACGCCTGGAAAGTGTGTATACGTTAATAGCGTATCGAGGGTTCGAATCCCTCTTTCACCGCCAAATTAGCTTCCCGTAGCATCCAACGGGGTACTGAAAGGCTTAAACTATATAGGTTTAAGCCTTTTTTATTATTTTATAAAATCCTAGCACATCCATTGCAATCCCCCATATCGTGGGGGATAATTGGGGGACAAATTTTTTAAGTTATTTTTCGTCCCCCAATTTGCACGGATACCATTAAAAATGCTTACTGATGCTCAAGTTAGAAAAATAAAAGCCCTTGATAAAAAAAAGCGATACTCAGACGAAAAAGGATTATATCTTGAGGTCACTCCATCTGGTGGAAAGTTCTGGCGTTTAAAATATCGGTTTAATGGCCGTGAAAGCACTTTAACTATTGGCAGCTATCCAGAAATCACACTTGCTCAAGCTCGCCGTGCACGTGATGAAGCACGTATTCAGCTTTACAATGGTATTGATCCGAATGCCATAAAGAATGAGCGCTTACAACAAACTGATGAAAGTACTCTTTTCAAATCCCTCGCTATGGAATGGATGGAAGATCGAAAGCCTGTTATTAAAGAAGGGACATATTTACGAGACTTATCTGTTTTTGAAAAGGATCTCTTCCCCGCATTAGGGCATATGCCTATTGATCAGATTAAGGGTAAAGATATCCTTGCTTGTGCTAAACAGATTGAAGCTCGCGGTGCACAAGAGATGGCGAAACGCTCTATACCTTTAGCAGGACGTATTTTCCGTTTTGCAATACGTAAAGGTCTGATCGAGAATGACCCGACTCCTCATCTTCAGGAAGCACTAAAGCCCCGTAAAGTAAAACATATGGCTCGCTTAGATATTTCTGAATTTCCGCCTTTCTTAGAACGAATGGATCACTATCACGGCAATATCTTAGTTAAGACAGCATTACAGTTTATGACTTTAACTTTTGTGAGGACAGCTGAGCTCATAAACATGGAATGGGATGAAATTGATTTTGAAAATAAGTTATGGCGCATCCCAGCTTATAAAATGAAAATGGCTCTACCCCATATTGTTCCTTTATCTCGACAAGCTATTGTACTCATCGAAGATCTAAAACCCCTTACAGGTAATAAACAATTTGTTTTTTATAATCACAGTACTGCAAAGCCCTTAAGTAACAATGCCCTTTTAAGTGCCATTCGTACGATGGGTTATACAGGTAAAATGACAGGGCATGGATTTCGTGGGCTTGCCTCTACAACTCTACATGAGCAAGGTTATATGCATGATGCGATTGAAATTCAACTAGCTCACACCGTTGGTAATGTTGTTTCTCAAGCATACAATCATGCACAACATTTAGAGTATCGAACCAAGATGATGCAGGAATGGTCTGATTTTATTGATAGCTTGAGGGATAAAATTGTACCTTTTCCTAAGAATAGAAGAGCTTAATTTCAGTGCTTAGGATGCATAAAACTTATTTTCTCAAGCGATACCTTTGCTTCGGACTTTTCGGCTTATCTGGAATAGTCCGCTCGATCAAACCTAACTCTATTGCAGGATTCAGATAGTTCTTTTGGAATGTTGCTCTGTGAGTTAAACCAAGCAGCTGCATCAACTCAATCAAAGTATAATCATCTTGTCCTAATGCAGAAACCAAATGTCGAACTTGATCGCTTACTTGTACACCATCTTGAGCGGTTCGATTTTCTTTTTATCAGGTTCTTTGATAAATTCTTTATAGGTTAGGACTTACGCAAAAGACACTGGCTTCCTGCATTCGCAGGAATGACGAGCCACTTTAAATTTCCGTCACCTCTGCATAGGTAGGGGTCTAGCATCTTATTTTAGATTTGCAATGATAGGAAATGCGTAAGTCCTAATAGGTGATATTTTGCCAGTTTTGTAAGTCTTTGCTTGGGTAAATTTATGAATAAAATAGAGGTTCATTGTATTAAATCAAACAAAAAGCAACTAACACCCAAAAGCCTTAGTTGCCCCTAAAACACAATCATAAAACCTATCAGTTTTTCTCAAGCAACTCACGGCTTACTTCAGTATTGTACAAGAACACCGTTTCATGCCGTTCCCAATCCATCGTATGATAGCTCGTACTTGCATCTTCATAACGCTTAAACTTATAAACTGCATCATTCATCAGTGATTCATTAAACAAGTTTAGGTTAACAAGCAATCTAAAATCCGCTTGGGTCAAGCCAGTTACACGTTCAAATAACTGTGGTTCAAGCTGTGTGATAACATCATGTAAGGTATGTTCCCGATAATCGGTCAAATACATAAAAATTGGAATACGAGTTGCAAATTTGATTAGCTTTTCTTGAATTTGCTTACGCAGACCTTTCATTTCTTTTTCTTTGGCGGTTAGTTCATCCTTTTCAGTTTTGCTCATTGTCTCATCGTCATTTTTATCTTTTTTACTTTTTTTGACTTCATTTGAGCGATTGATAATGGTTTCAATGTCTTTATTGATGGAGCGAAAGCCTTCAATTTTTTGCAGCGTTTGCATCGCTTCATCATTGTCTAGGAAACGCTGTAGGGTAAAGTTATCGACATTAACCAATAATGCACTTTCCCAACGCTTAGCAAGCAAGGTAGCGGTGGTTCCTTGCATGGCAATATCAAGCACCCCAGCAGCATCAATTTGACGCATACTAGAGCCATCATAAGCCAGTACAGGCAAAAACTGGATAAACTCTTCAACCTTTCTTTCAGGGCTTTGCTCACCAACATTTAGGCGACAGCTATAGTCAGAGATTTGTCGTAATGCTCGTGTTGGAGCAAAGTCAAAGACGTAACATTGTTCTTTGATGATTTCTTCATTGTTTGGGTCATTGGGGTTATGTCCACGCATTACCCAAGGGGTCTGCACCCGAAAGGCTGCCTGAAAATAACCTTCAGGACTGGTCATGTTGCGTAGCATGAGTATGCCTGTCCAAGGGGCAATTGATACACCTGTGGTTAATTTACCGCAAGATAGCGTTATACTTTTGCTTGCCAATGGATTTTCACCCATTGCTCGCTTAACAGGTGGAATAGCTTCACTACCAATACCTGCCTTTGTACCTGACGCATTGACAATTTGATAATCTTGATAAAACACATTTTGGCGTTGTTTGAGCAGATTTTCCATTGCATCGCATGAAGCCACTGATGGCAAAAACCAAAAGGTATGCAGTAAATTACCGAGTAAATTGACATCAGAAAACGGCATAGGCGGTTTTTGTCTGCCTAGTTTTAGACTATCAACATAAGCATCAGGTAAGGCGTTACGCATTAAATCAAGCCATTTTTGCACATATTCTTCATGTTTGAATTTGGCATCTTTACCTGTACCTTCAGCGAAGAAAAACTCATTTAGGTCAAATTCATTAAATTCACCTTGTTGAGCAATAGTTTTGACAGCATCAGGTAGCTGATACGTCATCATGACCATCTTAGGTAAACTTGCATAGGGATTGGGCTCATCTGAATGCGTTGCCCACTCTTCTTTTGCCTTTTGCTCGTCAGAATACGTCCAGTTGTAGATTTGCTCTTCAATAAATTCGCCTGAATTTAACGCTCTAAATGGCGTACCTGATAAATAAAGATAATGCTCTGTAGTAATGGGTAGTAATTCTTCATCGAAATTCTTCAAATCAGTCGATAATGCGTACTCCTGTTCACCTTTGGCTTCATCATTATCAAATAAGTCTTTGGCGGTTTCACGCCATGCCCCATAGTGATATTCGTCAAAAATCACACAATCCCAGTTAGTAGCATGTACCCATTCGTTTTTGGTTTTAATACCACCTGTGGCTTTATTTTTACCAAGATAGTCTTGGAATGAGCCAAAGCAAACGATAGGTTTAGTTTTATCTGCTTCTTCATAGGTTAAGGTATTTTCGTTATTACTGACGAACTGCCAACCTTCAAAATCAATATGATTTTCTAGGTCTTCTTGCCATGCGTTATGCACCGCAGGTTTGAAAGTCAAAATTAGTATTTTCTTCCAACCCATTTTTTTTGCCAGTTGATAGGCGGTAAACGTTTTACCAAAACGCATTTTGGCATTCCACAAAAAATGCGGTTCTTTGTTACGATAGGCTTCTTCTTGCTTTATGTTGGTAAAATACTGAGCTGTACGTTCAACGGCTTCTTGTTGCTCAGGACGCATTTTAAAACTTTGGGTGCGATGTTCGATGTTAGGCTTACCAGTACGGATTTCCATGAGTGCTGCTTGCACCGCTTTGATATCGCAATCAAACCACTCACCTGCATCTCGCTCAATACCGTGTTTTTTAAGGGTTCTATGTACATCATGGTCGGTAAAGAATGAACCATCTTCACGGATTGCAGGTTCGTCTAGCAAAAGTGTCCAACTTTGTGATGGCGTTTTGACTGGATATTGTTCTCTAACTCGTTCTTCAGCAGTTTTTGTGGCGGTATAGCCTACTTTTAGCTTGCCATTATATCGGATGTCACTATAGGCGTAGATGGTAGGCTTTTTTAGTTGGGTAGTGAGTAATTCATTGCTCATAGTCTAATCCTGTTCTGCATCCATTGGACGAACCATTTTTTCGATAAAGGCGATTTCTTTTTTGGTTAGTTTATATTTTTTATAAAGTTCTTCATCCGTCCAAGGTTTTGAAAAGTCCTGCATTGGAACTAGTTGGTAAACTTTTTGAGTTGCATGTTGAGTATTTTTTATCAAAAGAATTAAAAATCTAAAAAACCTTGTTTTCATGTAAGAAATCACATTCTCTGCGGTCTGTTTATCATCAAAATCACCAACCACAAGATAGGTTTCAGTACAAATAGTATTGGGTTCACCCACAAACGGTTTGCCGATTACCCAAAAATATTCAGAAATCCTTTCTCCATAAGAGTATGATATAAAAACTTTATATTTATCGATTAAGGCTTTATTTTTAAGAATTAACCCTCTGTCTTGATAGCCAATGCTTGCACTATTTTGATTTTGATAAACTAAAACTGAGTTTTCAAACTTGTTTGGTTTACCTCGAAATGTGCTATCTAAACCAAAAGGCTTTCTTGCACTAACAATATCAGCAAAGCTTTTTTCTTTGAATTTTCTAATTTTTCTAATAATCTCAACACCTTGATTGTAGCGTATTAAAATATCAATCCCTTCTTCCTTTAAAGGTCTTGACATTTTTGAAGAGCAACCTTTGCTATCATAGGTGGCAATAGTACAATCGCCATTATAATTACTATCCCAATGGAAGAAATTCACGCCACCTGACAAGTCAATTTGCGGAAAACAATCCGCAGCATTCGGATAATCATGAATTTCTTTTACACGTTTATCATTGAGCATTTCATCACGAAATTCATCCAGTCCTTTACCCCCTGCGAACCAACGGGATGGAACAATCATTAATAGATGATTAGGGTTTAGCTTTTTAGCTTGCTGAACAAATAAATGATAAATAGGTTTGGCACTCGCCTGAGCACCACCATCACTCATTTGATAGGGTGGATTGCCGATAATTACATCAAACTTCATTTCTTTCCCCAATTCTTTAAAACGATTTTCTAGTAATGCCAAAGGATTGCCATGAATAAAGGCATACGCATGATTTTCACGATTATCTGATACAAAATCATACTCATTGCGTGATGCCCCACACTCACTACACTTGCCATCATTGCCCCAACGATGTTCCAATCGCTGATAAAAGATATTGCCATTCTCATCATTAAACGCTGTACAAGCGGATAATTTACCGTTTGCTTGTTTTGAACAGTACAGCGTTCTACGAGAAATTAAAGCCGTTAGTAGGGTAATCCCTAGACCAAATACCTGTTTGGTCAAAATATGATTAAAACGTTCTTGTTCAGTCGGTATCTGCGACTTTAATCCTTCATTCAGTCGTAAGACAATCTCACGCAAAAATACCCCTGATTTGCAAAATGGGTCAAGAAATGTCGCATTTTTATTTGACCATAGCTTTTTCGGTAACAAGTCGAGCATACGATTGGCGATATCAGGTGGCGTGAAAACTTCATCACTTGACAGATTTGCCAAACAATTTAAGACATCAGGATTATAATTAACGAATAGACTTAGCTGCCCTTTATCTTGATTCTCTGATAATGCTTCATTAAATGGATTTTCAGTTACCATATGACTGTTCCCATAGCTTTAAAAAATGTGTGGGGGCATATAATTTAAAAGATTTTGGAAAGAATTTTCGCTCACCTGTTTCAGAATACGCATAAGAACCCCGTTCTTCGTCTGATAATAGATTTTCGGATTCTGCTTCTGACGGCATCAGGTATTCATAAATAAAGTCATGCCGTTGAACCAAGCTATTGTTAATAAATGCCCATTGGGGAAAAACAATTGGTTCACCATTGTTTTGCTTTAGCGACAACGCATCACCATGCAAAATATTCGTTCTCAATAAGTATTCAATTGTATTGATAAAATCTTCTTGGGTTTTGCTATATTTACTTTCATAATCTTTTACCAAAATGTCGTATAACCGTTTACGACACTCAATAAGATTATCTTCAAGCAATTCAATGCCATAAATCGAAGATATTGCTAAGATAGCATGTCTCTCGTAGTTTGTTTGATTTTTTTTAGCCAAACGATTAACTGTTCCTAACTTACGTTCTAAAATTTTGGCTAAAAAATTGCCTGTGCCACAGGCAGGTTCTAAAAACCTTGAATCAACACGCTCGCTTTCGTCTTTAACTAAATCTAACATAGCATTGACTTCACGGTCATTGGTAAATACCTCACCGTAGTCACGAGTACGTTTTTTTGACTTAACTTGAGATATTTCTACTGACATATTAATAGTTTACCTGCTTATTCACTCTTATATCGCTATTTATTCATAGGAAAGCGTATTTTTGATTTTAAAAACGAAACAGCACCCAATGTACCATCTTGAATTTAAATCGCTAAAATAGCTTGTTTTTGTGCAAATAACCACTCTGCTTTTTCACCAACGAATCTTGCAGAGTTAGAAAAATTTTTACCATCGTCAAATGAAATGAATTCCTCTACTCATTTAGCTCAACATGAAGAACAAATTGATAGAATTTGGAACAATTTATTGCAAAAATGGGAGGAAGAAGACAAATCTCAACCAACCGTAAACAGTAACTCCCATCCACTACATGATAGTTTTACAACTGTTAACTCAACTAACGTAACTAATATGACTTCTCCTACTAAAGAGAATTATCACTACAAAGAAGATTCATCATCAACAAGACTTACTAGATACATCAGAACTTATGGATCATCCAAACCCATCTAGGTCTTCTAAAAGTGATACAGATATCACTGATGCAGAAAACTCAGAAAATAAATTTTCATTACAACACTGTATTAATGATGATGATCAGAATTCAATAGACCTCTTGCGAAAGTAAAAAATGCCTGAATATAGATTTCATGAGATATGAGAAATTAAACCGTTTTTCAGATTCTGAATTTAAGCGCTTGGTTGATGTACCTCGACCAGTTTTTACTGAAATGGTCGATGTTATAAAAAAAGCAGAATCACTTAAAAAGAAATCAGGTCGTCCTCATACTTTAGCTATAGAGGATCAATTGTTATTAACGCTCAATTACTTACGCAACTACAACACTCAACTAGAATTGGCGGCATACTACCATATCGCTGAAAGTAATGTGAATCGAACCATTAAAAAGGTTGAAGATGCTTTGATGAAATCGAGATGTTTTACTCTGCCAAAACGAAGTATTACCACAGCAGACGAACACTTTAACTGGGTCATTATTGATGCGACAGAATGTTCAATAGAACGCCCGAAAAAAAAACCAGAGTAAGTTCTACAGTGATAAAAAGAAGAAACATACACTAAAAACCCAAGTGATCTATCATCCGCAGAGCAAACAAATCATAGGGATCGATGTATCAAATGGCAGTCAGCATGATATTAAACTGGCAAGAAAAACGGTTAAGAAGTTTAAACATTGTGAATATGTTCTGACGGATTTAGGGTACTATAGATTAGAACAAGATGGATTTAAGTTATTGATGCCAATTAAGAAAAAGAAGAATTTACCTTTATTTGATGCTGAGAAAAAGTACAATAAAATGCTTGGAAAAATACGAGTTGTGATCGAACACATCAATAGTCAATTGAAAACATTTAGAATATTAAGTGAACGCTATCGAAATAGACGGAAAAGATTCGGTTTACGCATTAACTTAATCGCTGCACTGGTAAACCGAATTAACTTGCAATAACGACTTTCGCAAGAGGTCTACTGGAATAGTAGATTTTTATTCAACAATAAATATCATACGCAAATTTACTATTTATTACATTAAAAAACAAACATCTAAATTTACACAATATGAATACCTATTGATAAAGAGTTGTATTTAAAAACTCAAAAAATCCTATTAATGGAGGTTGTATCAGCTATGATAGTTGTAATACTAATAAAGACTACTTCCAGCAGAATCTATACACATGAAAAAAAAATAAAGGAGACTGACTCCCTTATTTTTATATTTCAATGACTTGCTTCAAACTTCAGCCTTAACAGTTTTTCTAAGCCCCTGTTTAATATTTATAAAATCCGTTGTTAGAGCAATAGAATCAGGCTGCACTTCAACAACATTTTGCTGGTCACTGTAAAACTCATCCACCACACTCAAGCCCTCCTCCATATCCGCTTCAAATCGGGCATTCGCAAAGCCCTGTCTTGCGACGTGATCCAATGCCTCTTGATAAAACCCAGCATGCTTGCTCTGTTCATCAATCTGTTTAGCTTGGGCAATCGCATCATTCAAACTACTCCCATCACGCAGAGTCAGATCCACGTAGTACACAGGCTGACGATAGCTCTGTGTAGTGCTCTTGCCCCGTAGTGTGAGCTGCAATGGCAAGCACGACAACAAGCCACCCGATGCTGCATGGTAGTAACTCAAACGTGCTGCTAATGTTCGGATACTATTAAAGCCTGTGGTTCTAAAGATAAATGTACCCAGCTCATCCGAGTCATCCAGATTCACATGTAAACGACCATAAGGTTTACAGTTGCCACCTTGCGCTAAAGCACACAAATCAGGTGATGGACATGGATGTTGTTCAACCCCTTGATGAGTAATACGTTGGCATGTGTCACCATTACCCACACAAACAGGTCTGCCCGTCTGTCGATCAAATAAACTGTATTCAGCTCGAAGATTGAGTTCGGGATCATTAAAGATCATCCGCACGGGAATGGATCTCAACTTCCCATTCGTTGCGTTTGCACGTAGCTGTTCATCTAGGGGATGTTTAATCCAGCCTTCTTTGCTTTGGATCTGACTGGTAATCGTAAACTGGTCATCTTTCTCTGGCAGACGCTTGCCATTCTTTTCCACCACACGACCTATGCTGATTCGTCCTAAAATTGGTGGTGTAATTGCTAAACCTTTAATCATGATAGTTTTCCTCTAAATAAAATTTTACTGTTGACCCTTTGTTATGTAAGCAAATACAAAACCGTTTAAAGATCAGATGAAATGCAAAGACCGCCATTGTTGGCCTACCGCTCCTTCGGGAGTCGGTAGGTCGGGGGTGGTTTTTTGCGCTTTTTTGAAGACTGGAAATATCGACGTGATGAATTCAGTCATTGGTATAGATCTGAAAGCGTCGTGTTCCTGCTTTGTTTTGCGGAAACTGCTCAAGCATTTCTGGGTGAAGTTTGAGTAAGGCTTTGCTGTCTAAACTGATTGAATCTTTGGATTTCTTCCACGTCACCGAACCATTGGCAAAGGTTGCTCGTTCAGCATCCTTCATCAACATCTGGATTTGATGCTTAGTTTCATCAAAGTTATTTTGATGCAGCTCAATGTGATGCTTTTCTTGAATCAGTTGAGCAAACAATTGATTGGCTTGTTCGTTATGACTCAAGTCTTCAAAAGTCAACGGAATATGTTGTGGATAAAGCTGCTGTATGGCTTTGGCTGCCGATTCACTGGCATCTACATCAGGTGGTGTGTCTTTTTCCACACACTCCCAGAAGTAACGTTCTGCATTGATGATATGCTGGATCACAGATTCGGAGCGCGTCACTTTGAAGATTTTGGTTTCATGACCACAGATCAACACACAAACATGTGCTGCGCGTTTGCCTGTCACTGCCAATTGATGTTGTACCTGACACAAGACATATAAAGGCACACCATCTCGCCAAAGTTTTGCACCGTACTCTCCTGCTGTTTTGCATTCCAGAATTTGAACTTCATCACTACCCACAACGGAGTAATCCAGATTGGCAAGCATAAAATGCTTATCAGGATCTGGATGCTGAAGCACTGCATTGATTCTGCGTACCTTGTTATTGGTGTGCATGCTGTAGTACTCAGCCACCAATGGTTCTAGCTGCTTACCCCAATAGAGTGGTGCATGTCCTGAACTTTCATCTTCAATCGATTGTTTGACTCGCCCTGTCTTGATCATCCAAAGTTCGAGCATCGACATATAGGGATTCAATCCACAGGCTGCTGCACAATCACTACTGCCAATACCTTGTCGTCTGACTTCAAGCCAGTCAGATTGAGTCATATTTTTGGTATTCACCAAGCGTTTTGCTGTAAACAGTTTTGGGGCGTTAAAGGGTTTACTGGCTTGTTGAATGGATGGGTTTAATATTGCTGTATTCATAGCTTGCTTCCTCATTTTATATGGATAGTGGCAAATAAAGGGCATAAAAAACCACACCCGAAGATGTGGTTTTAATAATTTTTAAAATTCGAAATTCCATTTAAAAATGCTTGGTTAGGTCTAACTTTCCATTGCAAGAAACTCAAATTTCTACGCTATGACACCATACGCAAAGCCTGTTCGAGTCCACGTTGCTTGATCGCTGCTCCTGCACCAAACCAAGCTGAATCGAGTCGATGATCTGTACTCATGGCACGTCGTTCATGATCAATAAATTCTGTAATTGAACACAGTAATCCATAGGCTGTTCCTTTAGCAGAACTCAACTCTGCACCACGTCCCTGACCATTAAACATATCCATTGCTTTTGTCATCGCCTTGGCATTAGGTTCAGCTTTTTCCTTGGCATTTACCTGCGCTGCCTGAGTCGCAACATCACGGTAGAACTGAATAATATTGTCCTCCTGATCTGCCACACTCATGCTGGTGTTGTTGAACACTGCATCAAAGAAAGCTGCTGCTTCTCCTTGGGTGACTCTACGCTGGCTGAGCTGCTTCATTTCATACATGTGTTCATCCCATGCACGTACTGAAATGCCCAATTGCTGTTTGACTTTATCTGCATCAAACTTGGTACTATGCGGAACTTTCACTACACCTGCATTACTGTTCTGACCACGTAAAGCAATCGCCAAGGTGTTGTTGCAGACGACACGGATGGAAGTAAATTGTGCTGTTGTCGCCAGTGTTCCATCACATGCAGTTGCAAGAAGAATATAGCCATTACTGACATCCTTTCCTTTTAGTGCTGAACTTTGTCCTGTCCGTGCCAGCGCCCAGAATTTCTTGCCACCTTTAAGCACGCCTGCGGTTTCCAATTCAAAGCCTGATTGTTCAGTTAGATCACGATAGAACTCTAAGATCTCACGAGGTTGGACTTCCTGAAAACGTTGACTGACCACTGACAAAGGTGCATGAGTATCAGAACGGTACAGTACACGCTGGTCTTCATACGGCATGATGATGCTTTGCCCACGTTCATTCTGTGCCATATAACTGACATTGGATGACTCGATACGCCAGTCCATGCCTGCCTGCTGTGCCCAGACCTCAATCGGTTGGTTTTGACTTAGTTGATTCCCTAGCCCATGCCAAGGGGTTTCACCGACATAAGCCATTTGTTCAAGTTGATGTGCCATAGTTTTATTCCTTTTTAAAATCATATTGAAAAATTGGATCTGTTCTTAATTCAGATATTGAATGGGGAACTTTTGGTAACAGTTATGGCAGAAGCACAAATTTTGCTGCGGAGGTGTGCTTTGTTCTGTAAAAGAATTAAACAAACCACCGAGTACAGTTCCTGCAATTCCTCCAACGATGGGAGGCAAATTGAAAGACTTCGCAACGGTTGTACCTAAGGCCCCTAAAGCTGCGGGTGATGCAAGATTTGATAATGTTGAATTTGCTTGTTGCGCATTCGCTTCAACAATCATGATGTCGGTTGAATGACAAAAGGGACAATTCAAGCTCATGACTTGACTCCTAATTTTGGGCATAAAAAAGCCTGCTCGAAGGCAGGCTTTGTTTTCATATTTTCATGTGTACTCGAAAGAGCTTCATGATTCTCATTAGGATGTTATGTATCTGAAATAATTTAGAATATGATTCAATTTAATGATTGATTTGTTATATAAAATCAGTACGATAAAAAAAATACAAAATGGTTTTAAAATTATGACACACATTCGAATTGCAGATTTTTGTGCAAAGTATGGCTATACGAAGCATCAAATCCAACATGCAACACGTACAGGAAAATTAGATAAAGTTGCCAAAGGTATTGTGGACGAGCAACATGCGATTCAAGCAATGTCTTACACAAAACCGTTAAAGTCCCCAAAGCAAACAAAGGTCACAACTGATGCTATCACTCAGCCAGATCAATTTGTATCATCACATCCAACCTCAGAAAAACCTAAATTTTTATCTCAGGAATGGGTAAAATCTATGCTTGCACCTGCAAGTAAAGGTGGAAAAGTTCTACCTCCAAAAGAATAACTTCCATCAACATAGCAGTGAAGGGATGTTGCTACATCCCTCCTTCCACCCTTAGTATTCAGCTAAATATTTAATTTATATTTATGCCATCTCTTGACGCTTTCAACACATCATTCAGTTGCTTTAATTCCAACTAATTCTGGCAATTGATAATCATCAAATTTCTTGTGCTTCAAGTAATGGCGATACATTTGACTATAAATAGACAAAGCTTTCTGTTCAAGTTGATGCTGACGCCCTCTCTCATTCAGCAAAGGAAAACGCTGCTTCAACTCATCCTCAAACTCATCAGAAAACAAATATTGGTATGTATTGATAACAACAAAATCCATACCTGTATCATCTCTGCCAAGCGCATCTTTTCTAAAATGTCGTTGCAAAAGAATCAGGATGATACTTTCTTCATCTGTTACAGCTTCACGTTCCGCCTCATTCATCAGTCGGTAAAATGAATTCCATGTTTCATATTCCCCCTGATGAACATCATCAATTTGATAAAATATATTACTGGTCTTTCTCGACGTAATTAATTGCAATTCATGATTTTGAGCTGGCATAGCAAAGGCATGAGTTTGATCATAACTACTGGTAAACAAAACTGCTTTGAATTGTTCATTAAAGTCCACTGCCTGATCAAAGTTTTGCTCTATACACCAAGCATAGTATTTTTCTAAAGCACCTTGCGCACACTCAAAATATGGCTGATATACCATAAGCAAGGCTTGCTGTTTGGTAAGGATTTTATTATTTGCCAGAATCTCTTTTTTGATCATTATTTCGTGTTTACGCAGTACTGCATAGCACCAATGTAAAATCCAATAGTGAGGTAACTTTAGATTCTTAGATTTTTTATTTTCGACATATTCAAGATTATCAATTAGCTCAACAATGCTATCCAAATGTTCTAACACAGATTTATCCGTGTTATAGAGTTCCCGAAGCATAGCGATCAATTGATCAGGATGTCGAATACACTCTCCCTCCCCCTTAAAACCATGCATTGTCAGTTGAGCAACAAGTCCACCTAAAATATAGAAATGCTCTTTACTGTGTAATCCTGTTTTCTTACAAATGAGCTGTTCAAGTGCTTGATCAAGTCCAATGTGATGATTCCACCCTACTGGCTGATAAGCCGGAACATTCAAAAAAAGGCTAGTAGAAACGAAGCCAACTTGCTGAAAATGATATTTATCTAAACCACATAAACAAGAAAGCAAATCATAGCCATGTGAAGACTTTAATGGCTCAAATTTAAGATTATAAAAAGCGATTTCTGAATTAAGTCTTTCAACTAGAGACTTTATATGTTTAGCGATTGGCATGACTGATCCTTTAAGATTCACTCAATATAAGGTGCACAGCTTTAAACCTCATATTGGGATCTACAAGATCACAGTTATGAATAGATGGTTATCAGAATAAGTTGTAATCGTTTTTTTTACTAATTGCTGTGCTAGTGGGGTCAACGCAACCTGTAGCAGATTATTTACTATCCTTATTTTGAAGTCAACTCAAAGCTACATCATTTGATCTTTCTCATTTTTTATAAGCTTGATTGACTAAGCCCTACCTTAAATTTATCATTCAATTGCTGACCTACATCGTCAGTCGGTTTTAGCAGACCGTTTAGCCATACACTAAAAAGTTTAACTTTTTGGTGGGAATCCCTGCGTGCCCCCTCTGCGGCGGAACGGGAGGGGGACACCTTCGGGTGTGCTGATCCTTTGGCTATCAGTCTGCTAACCCTCTTTCGTTTCGCCACCATTATTTAGCAGTAATGCGGTGAAACTTCTTTCATAGCCAAAGGAGTCATACCCATGACTAAGCATTTTCTATCTTTATTGTTTTCCCTAAAACACCCCCCTTGTCGCCCTAGACATCATTCGTAAACTTTATTGCTCATTGGATTGTTCTAAAGGACTACATTCCTTTACAGGCTTTGTCTCGCCTACTGTTCAGTAAATTTAGCAATATCAATAACGCACCAAATAACACAACAATAATTCGGGGGAAATGATGAAAATTCATACTTCACTTGCACTCATTACACTTGCACTTATGGCATCAGGCTGTGCCAGCAAAACAGAACGTCAATTTATCAGTGGATGCAAAACAGGTGGTATTGATGGCAGTACCTGCTCATGTATTTACGACGAACTTGAAAGTAAATATGGAGAAGAGGGACTCAAAAATAATCTCTATACCTTGCAACAAACCGAGTCCTTCCAAATGGATATGGTCAATATTTCTTATCAATGCATGAAGGAGTAGCCATGAGAACACTTGCAGGTATCATCTGCATCATTGCGATGATTTGCTTTTTAGGCTTGCCATTCATTGGCTTCATGATTGTGATGGGAATTTTTATTGCATTGGCAAAATTTGCCACTGGGGGAAAGTAAATGAACTCAAATATTAAAACAGGATTAATCAGTATTTATCTAATTATCGGTTTCTTTTTTGCAATCTATCAGCATTTTTGGGGACAGTATAACTATAAGTCTTTTGCCTACAATATTGGGCAGGGGCTTGTTTGGCCTGCGGTGATGTTTCCCACGGTAGGAAAGATTATTGGTGGCATTTTAATTTTATGCTTGGTCGGATTTCTAACCATGCGCTCTAAATAGCAGAAAGGGATTAAACGATGAGAACCATTTTAACCACAGTAATCATTTCCACTTTCTTAATAGCTTGTAGTCAGAACAATCAACCAACTCATCAAAATACAGATCAAACACCCAACAGCTCTACTCATAATGCACAATCCAAATATGATCCATATAGTAAAGAAGACGTTGAAGCCAAAATTCAAGCCTTAACCCAAATCGTGGAAAATGACCTAGAGTATCTGCCCGCAGCAGTCAAACAAGCACAGTCATTTCTCGATAACTGGGACAAGCATCCTGAAGCACTGACTGCTATGATGGAATCTGATCTTGCTCCCGACAATCCTGAATATAGCAATAATATTCCGATGGAAATGGAGCAACAAGAGGTATCAGTTCGTGCCAGAATAAATAGTCGTGAATCTCAATCAGCATTTAATGTGCCTGGAGCAATTGAGTACATTTTAGAAATTCAGTCTACCACTGATCAACCCTTTACTTTAGAGGGACTAAATATTAACCGTGGTCGCTGTGGTTTTTATACAGGTGATTTCTATAGCAAAATTCCTGTTCAAATGAACTATAGTTCTACTGTTTCTTATCTACTGAAATGTCGTGGTGATCAAGTCCTTGAAGCTGAATTGATTACTGATCAAGGGAGTTTGAGTATTACGTTTTGATCTTAGAACAGTACCAATAACGAGAGCACTTTTAATGATTAAGTGCCCTTTGTTAGAAGCTACTTTTTAATCATAACTATCGTTCAACAAAAGTAAAATCTTTTTCACTTTTTATAAGCGAAGATAGATTAATCACTTCGGTTTGCAAATTTGGTTGTCTGAGAATCTGAGGATAGTCAACTTGTTTTATTCTATTCTTTAAAGCCTTCTTTATTGGATCATATGAAAAAGAAAGATCTTCCATATGAGTTGAATATAAGATATCAATCTTGTCGCTATCATTCCTATAGTGTGTTGGATTCAATTTATAGTGATAGTAATTTTTGTGCTCTTTCAAATTAAGTAAGTCGTATAAAAATTGGTTAAAACTATTGGGAATTGTTACCTTTTTATGCGCGCGATATTCCATTTCTTTGAAAAAGTTAAAATAGTGCAAGATTAAACTTTGAAAGCTTACGATTAGGGATTTTTCTTTTGGATGTCGTGTTTGAACTTTCGTAGTCTTGTCCGATAAAAATTCAATCATATTGGTGAGTTGTTCTAATTGGAATGGAATATGCTCTAAATTACCTTCACTAAGCTGTCGCCCCAAAATACTGTGCACATCAAGCAAAGAGAAATACATTGCATCATAGAATGAGAGCCCTTTATCTAGTGCAACTTGAAACGTTAATTTTATTTCTGGAATAGTGGCTGTATTCTCATCAATTTCTTCACCATTTAAAATACGCTGTGCTAATTTATTTTTTGGTTGTGCCCATACTTTATTCTGATCTTTTCTCAATGTATCCAACGGTGTCAAAAAATTAATCAATGAATGATAATGAATTAGTGACTCATGCTGAAAAGGTAATCGGGAAAAAGTTGTATGAAACTCTAAACACAGTGGCATTAAGAATTTGAGCGGATCAAATTGCATTCTAAAACTTAAAGCAGCTAAATCATAAATATCTGTAAGTGAGAATGCGCTCTCAAATAATTGATTATATTCTTTATCACCTCTAATAAAGTTCAAAGTTTGAAAGGCTCTGTCTCTAAATTCTTGATTCGAAATAATCTGAAAAAAATCTAAAATGGGTGATTTAAAATCAGATCCATATTGAGTATCCCCCCAAAATACAGCCAATAACTCTAACTCAAAAAACTTTTTGGAATCAAATTTCATAAAATTTGCAACAAACTTCATTTCAGGATGTTGTGCTAGAAAATCATTATATAAACTAGATTCTTCTAATTTTTTTTCTAGAGTCTCTTGATTCAATTCATTTTCAACAAACTTTTCTGATTCAATTTTCCTTTCAGAATGATGTGGTAAAAAATTACCAACCGCACCGATCTTTTGAGACATTCTCTCTACGATTAATTGATTTAATTCATTCAAATCATTTAACTGTTTCTGATAGCGATGCATGAATGCATAACGCTCAAATTCCTGATCAATGAATTGTTTGGTACGAATGAAACATGCCGTTTTAAGAAATTCTATTGAATTTTTTTTCATACTTCCCCGTTTGGAATTACATTCGCTGTTTTTTTTCCAAAGATACGTTGTTAATTTTGGCTTATTCAATCACGGAGTCAAATCTTATGCAATCTAATACATTACAACCACCTACAATCCATCGACTAAAAAAGGTCATTGAAATTACAGGTGTAAGTCGTTCTGTCATATATGAAAAGATAAATGAAAAATCGAAACGTTATGATCCAACGTTTCCAAAACCTATCAAGCTTAGTTTGAACGCTGTAGGTTGGTTTGAGCATGAACTCATTCAATGGCTTGAGCTTAAAGCTGAGCAACGTTTTACCTGCTAACTTTCCAAATCGACTTTCGATTATGAAAATCGATATTACTGAGGAAAAGATGAAATGGATTATTGAAATCATCGTTGTCATATTTTTCAATAATTTAGGATTTTATATTTAATTAATAAGTACTAATAATCAATATATCCTATTGATAAATATTACATTAATTAGATTCATTATCCATCGTACAACTCTTCTAAAACCTATATCAAACTTATCACGACTCATACCAAGGCTACCAATGCCTTGGTAGGGATTCACTTACTTAAAATTTACCTAAAAGAGTATTATATGAACACAGACCTAAATGACTATCATGATGATTATTATGAAAAATATTCTATATGTGAAATAGATGAAGAGAATATTGTAATTATTGATGATGATGAAGCAATACACAAAAATACTGTCATTCAACTCATTAAAAAGATGTCAACGTATGGAAATAACGATGTATATAGATCTCATCCAAAAAGAAAACAATCTTATCTAATAGATCATTCGGCAATACATAATACGTTTAAAAGAATTGACCCAAGATTTATATATGATGTCACGTACACAAGTGCTGAGACAGATCTATTTCGTAAGATCTGCGTGGAATATCTGCCTTCACATATTGTAAATGATACTTCTACAAACTTTTGGCAACTTGCTCACAACGAACCAATAGCGATCAGTACAGCTCATTACAAGCTCAAAGCTCAAATTTTAAACGAGTTCTACCAACATCTCTTTGAGGCATTATCGACTGATGCAGACTATAAAAAAGCAGTGCAACTACGCAAAGAAAAAAGCATTAATCAGAAGAAGAAAGCCAAACGGCTTATCAATAAATTAATTAGTAAATTCAGTAAATTACTAGTACTCAGGATTGATTTTTCAATTGATCGAAAATTCAACATCACACTTGAACTAATGAAAACCTACATGAGCATTTTCTTAAAAAAACTTCATACTCCGAATGACAAAGTACCCCCCATTGCCGGCTATATTTGGAAATTAGAGTATGGGATACAGAAAGGCTATCATTATCATTTTATCTTTTTCATGGATGGCAATATCCATAAACAAGAGACTTACTTTGTAGGTCAACTCATTAAATTATGGAAAGACATTACCCTAAATAAAGGCTATTACCATAGTTGTAACCACAACAAGGGTTCTTACAGAAAACTCGCAATTGGCACACTTGTTCATGATGACCAAGAAAAAATCAACGCACTGTATATGGTCGTGGATTACATCACCAAAGTCGATCAGTTCATTATCGAAAAAACGCTTAAGAACCATCGTACTTTTGGCTATAGCACTCGCAAGCTTGAAAAAAGCAAAGCTGGAAGGCCTCGTAATATCAACGCAGGATCAATATCAGTCTAATTCAAAATTTTCAAATCATGCTCTCTAAGGCAGAGAGCATCAACACCCTTATTTAAAAAATACGAAACCACCATGAACATGCTAATGCAACCTACGAATACTACAGAAAGCACCAATCTACCTTATTTGTGTACGGGTGAGTTTAACCTATCCATTATGCAAAAAGTTTCAGAAATCATCACAAATCCTAAGTATGAACCGTTCAAGAAAAAAACTAAAAAGAACGCTCAGACTTATACCCAATACTATGTCTGCAACACTCCACATACAGATCATGCATTTTATTATTTACAATCAATTAATCCCATAAGTACCCTGCTGCTAGAACATTCAACATTCAAAATCAGTCAAAGCGTGATGGCTGTGCAAAAGGCATATGCAAATTTGGGCTACAATTCGGATGGTCCTATTAATCCAATATTGTTACACAATGAACAATATATTGAGGGGATAAAACCTGCTGTAGATGTATTCGTATATGAATTAAAAAGTCATTGGACCAGTAAAATTGCACAGGCTGATCGTAATAAACGTATTTCATTAATCAATGATATAAAAAAAGCAAATGCACGTATGATGAAAACATTGTTTAAAACTTATCTACGATTTAACCTCAATCATTTTACCTATGTCTTCAATGTAAAAGAATGTACGTTTTTAAAAGATAAGATAGCTTTGGAAAAAGCTTTAACCCAACAAATTACCAGTATGATCAATAAATTTCATGAAAATCATCGATCTGAAATTTTGGCTTTATTTTTTTGCGTACAACGTGATTTATCAGACAATTATGTCTTAAATGTATATTGTGCAACAGAACGTGAATGCCCCCCTCTTTCAATGAAAGATTGCATAACACTAAGAAATGACAGCTATCTTATTATTGCACCAAACTCCAATATTACGTTAAAAATCCAAGAAATTGACTATAAAATGGATATTCAGGGCGTAGACGGCACAAATGAAAAGACATGGAAAACTTTTTTTGGTCAAATGCTTGCTAAATACATTTATGTCTATTACGAATCTGAATTCGTTTCACCAAAGTTCATCTATAAAGAATGTTGATTTGACTTCTGATAATGAAGGGCTAAGAGCCCTTCTTTACATCCAACCAATTACCCATGGGGGATGATTGGGGGATTAAATAAAACATTAAATATTTTTTTTACAATTTATCAATATGTTATGGTAAAAATATGATTCCCTCTTTCGCCAAATTAGTTGTTTACGGTATTATCCCGTAGTTTTAAGGGCTTGAATCTAAAGGGTTTAGGCCTTTTTTATGTTTAATGCAATCCACTTTATCTATTGCAAGCTTGATCTAGTTGGGGTTATAACTAGGGGTATAATAAATTACCCCCAAAACTATACCCCCAATTCTGTGGAATCATTGCAATGCTTACAGATGCTCAAGTCAGAAAAATAAAACCATCGGAAAAGAAAGCCAAATAATTACCTATGATCGAAATCTAGCACATATCACGGCTGGCGGGCTTGGTTATCGTGAATTCTAAAAGTTGAACCCATATAGGGGGAAGCCCCCTACTCACTTAGGTATGATTTATTCAAATCACCATTCATCTATTACTATTAAAATATATTCGTCCTTCTATGTATTTCTTATTAGTGGCGGGTTTTCTCGCTGAGGACAACTTCACACGATTGGATTTATGGGTACAGATACAATCAAAGCCTAAGAATCTCAAAAGAGGCATGTCGCCTATCATTAAACTGATATGCTATTCAGCTCATGTTGATTTTTACTCATTTTATCAACATGACAACCTAAATATGTTTATGTCATCGACATGACAACTCTCTCATGTCGATTTTTATCGGTTTTATCGACATGACAGCCTGAATATGTTTCAGGCCATACAGCTAAAGACATAAGACAATATTCCTTTTAGGTTTTTAAGCACATCAACAACCTGAACGCCAAATGTCACATCCTAAAGTGAATTAGCTTTCTAAAAAGGTCATTATCAACCAAACACCCAATAAAAAACCACTGCTCAATCTTCCAGATCAACATAGCGGTTTTAAACTCATCTTTTACAGATCAGTCACATCTTACATTTTCTTTTCTTCAATATTTAAAGCATTGATTGCCAATACCGCCTGAGTACGATTTTGCACACCCAATTTACGGAAAATTGCGGTCACATGCGCTTTAATCGTCGCTTCAGAAACATCTAATTCATAGGCAATTTGTTTATTCAACAAACCTTCTGCCACCATCATCAATACACGGAATTGCTGTGGTGTTAAAGACTGAATACGTTCAGCCAAAGCCGTTTCATCTGCAGCGCGAGGGTCAAAGTTAACATTCGCAGCCAAATTTGGCGGCAACCAAATCTCACCTTCTAAAACTTGACGAATTGCTTCACCAATATGGCTCGGATGTGCCGATTTTGGGATATAACCCATCGCCCCATGCGCAATTGAACGTTGAATAATCGATGCTTCTTCGTGAGCGGACACCACAATAATTGGGATAGATGGATATTGCGCACGCACATGCACCAATGCAGAAAAGCCCGATGCCCCTGGTAAATTCAAGTCCAATAAAACAAGATCAGGCTCAGGTCCATTTTCCAAACGCTCGTACAATTCATTGACTGCAGCAGTTTCATGAATTTGAGCTTGCGGTAAGCTATAACGAACCGCCTGAATTAAGGCATGGCGAAACAGCGGATGATCATCAACGATTAATATATTCATAACGGACGTGAGAGATCTTGGGCACAGTTGTTATATTCTAACCACACAAAGACAATTAAGGATATGCAAGACATGACTTTTTTGCATTTATTGTGCAATTAATCACAGAAAAGTGTTTATTTTTTATGTTTTCAGCGCTCAGTCAAAAAGGTTGATCATTTTGTGGATTTTTTAATCAGTTTTATTTTACAACCAAAACGCTCAAAACAAGATGTAATATGAAATAGAAAATATCCCAAGATAAGGGTTTATATCCGTACCGATTCAGACAAACTCAGCAACAAAACAGGACAAGCGTTTGATATTACCCCGGGCATGGTCGCAACAGTCGATATTAAAACGGGTGAAAAAACGGTGTTGGATTATCTGATCAAACCATTCAACAAAGCCAAAGAAGCCTTGCGTGAGCGCTAAACAGAAATTCGCTTATACCTGAATTTAATGAATCATCTCATCCCTGATTCTTGCCTTCTCCCAAAACCCAATTGGGTTCAAATGAAGGCGAGAATGAGGGCGATAATATCCTATGCCCTCTACAGTTTTATTTTTCACAGATTTTGCATTTCATCTTAATGGCCTAAACAATCTACAGCAACGCAGTAAATCCTTATTTTCGCCTCTTTTCAAGCCTGATGACACTGTGTATAACCATAAGTCACGCAATGAAAATGATAAGCATAGGCAAAACAGGTAAAAAACCGTTAGACTATGCATCTCTCTCATTCAATGTCGTTTCAGACAAATAAGAAGGTGAAGGTTGATGCCGCTCAATACTGTCGAAGAGCTTGTAGCAGATATCCGTGCAGGAAAAATGGTCATCCTCATGGATGATGAAGATCGTGAAAATGAAGGTGATTTAGTCATTGCCGCAACCCACGTTCGCCCTGAAGATATCAACTTCATGATCACACACGCGCGTGGTCTTGTTTGCTTAACCTTAAGTCGTGACCGTTGCCAGCAATTAAACCTACCGTTAATGGTTGATGCCAATGGTGCACAACACGGTACGAACTTTACTTTGTCGATTGAAGCTGCTGAAGGCATTACCAC
The DNA here is from genome assembly GCF_013419245.1 of Acinetobacter sp. YH12095. Classification (NCBI taxonomy): domain Bacteria; kingdom Pseudomonadati; phylum Pseudomonadota; class Gammaproteobacteria; order Moraxellales; family Moraxellaceae; genus Acinetobacter; species Acinetobacter sp. YH12095. The sequence goes on along the minus strand of NZ_VPAL01000017.1, from coordinate 16,506 downwards.
GGGTATTTCTGCCGCAGAACGTGCGCATACCATTCAAACCGCTGTCGCTGCACATGCCAAGCCTGCCGATATTGTTCAGCCTGGGCATATTTTCCCACTCATGGCACAGCCAGGTGGTGTATTGCACCGTGCAGGACATACCGAAGCAGGTTGTGATCTTGCCCGTTTGGCAGGTTTAGAGCCTGCATCGGTAATTTGTGAAATCATCAATGAAGACGGCACGATGGCGCGTCGTCCAGATTTAGAAATTTTTGCTGAAAAGCACGGGTTAAAAATTGGTACTATTGCCGATTTAATCCACTATCGCATGACCAATGAACAAACTGTAGAGCGTTTGGATCAGCAAAGCATCGACACCGAATATGGTACTTTTGACTTATATCGCTACCGTGAACTGGGGAACCCAGACATTCACTTGGCATTGGTCAAAGGCGAGCCGAAAGAAGGCGTTACCACAGTACGTGTGCATGGTTTTAATCCAACCCGTGATTTGCTGAAGCTGAAAAAAGCAGATGGTTCGGCAACTTGGAATTTAGACCGTGCTTTAAAAGAAATTGCCAACAGTGAACGTGGTGTTTTGGTCTGGATTGGTCAAGCTCAATTGCAAGACTTGGGCCCTGCCCTAGACAGCCTTAAATCCCCGAAACAAGGCAAAGCCAATGCTGCATTGTCACAGCAATACCAAACCATTGGCGTGGGTGCACAAATTTTACGTGATTTAGGCGTTGAAAAAATGAAGCTACTCAGCTCACCATTACGTTTCAATGCTTTATCAGGCTTTAACTTAGAAGTGGTGGAATATATCACCGCAGATCCAACATCAGAGAAATAATCGAGGTTGCTATGGCAATTCGCCGTATTGAAGGTTTATTACATCTCGCTAGCGAAGGCCGTTATGCGATTTTAGTCGGTCGTTTTAATAGTTTTGTGGTTGAGCATTTGCTTGATGGCGCAATTGACACATTGAAACGTCATGGCGTATCAGAGGATAATATCACCGTTGTTCATGCACCAGGCGCTTGGGAACTTCCTGTTGTGGCTAAAAAATTAGCTGCATCGAATGGTTATGATGCCATTATTGCACTCGGCGCAGTGATTCGCGGTAGCACTCCACACTTTGACTTTGTTGCAGGCGAATGTGCCAAAGGCTTAGGTGTGGTTGGTTTAGATACTGGCTTACCTGTGATTAACGGTGTATTGACTACGGATAGTATTGAACAAGCAATTGAACGCTCTGGAACAAAAGCAGGTAATAAAGGAAGTGAAGCTGCCTTAACTGCAATTGAAATGGTTAACTTGTTAAAGGCTATTTAACGCTATGTCGCAAACACTTCAAGCAACTTATGCAGCAAAACGTAAAGCACGTCGTTTTGCTGTGCAAGGTATTTATGAATGGCAGATGAGCCACAATCCAGTACATGAAATTGAAGCACGTACCCGTGTGGAAAATGCCATGCACAAAGTGGATCTCGGCTATTATCATGAATTGTTGACTCAAGTGGTTGCCAATCATGAAGCATTGGATGCATTACTGGTGCCTGTTCTTGATCGTGACATTCAAGCCCTCGATGGTGTTGAACTCGCCACCTTACGTTTAGGTGCTTATGAGTTAGAACAACATCTGGAAATTCCATACCGTGTGGTATTGGATGAAGCGATTGAATTGGCAAAACACTTTGGTGGTGCAGACAGCCACAAATACATCAATGGTGTATTAGACCGTCTTGCCAACAGCTTACGTGCAGCAGAAAAGCAACAAAGCAACTAATTCAAAGTATTGAGTCGATTGTTGTATGGCTGAGTTTTCCATTATTGAGACCTATTTCAACAGACCGCGTCCCGATGCAGTCGATTTAGGTGTCGGTGATGACTCAGCTCTGCTCACCCCTCCGCCGCAACAACAATTGGTCATTTGTGCCGACACTTTAGTCGCTGGACGACATTTCCCCCTCGATACCAACCCACATGCGATTGGTTGGAAATCGGTTGCGGTCAATTTATCTGACATTGCCGCCATGGGTGCCACCCCACACAGTATATTATTGGCATTGAGCCTACCCCAAATTGATCACGACTGGCTCAAAGGGTTTAGTCAGGGTTTACATGATTGTTGCGATCAATTTGGGGTAAGTTTAATTGGTGGAGATACCACACAAAGCCCGCATCTCACCATTTCCGTTACCGCCTTAGGCTGGATTGAACAAGGACATGCCATTCCACGTTCAGGCGCGCAAGTCGGTGATTATATTTGCGTCAGCGGACAAGTCGGTGATGCCGCTTTTGGTTTAGATCATCTCGATCATCCTTTAAAACAACGTCTCGACTACCCAACACCACGTTGTCAACTTGGACAACAACTCAAAGGTCTGGCTTCAAGCATGATTGATGTTTCAGATGGCTTGGCACAAGATTTAGGGCATATTCTCAAAGCCTCTCAGGTCGGTGCTTGTATTGAACTCAGCCAACTGCCTATAGATGCTGCATTAACCGAATTACCACAACAAAAGCAGTGGCAATATGCCTTGGCAGGTGGCGATGACTATGAGTTATGCTTTACAATAAGCCCACAAAATTATCAGCAGCTTTTGCAAAAACCGCTGAATACCCCTATTCATATTATTGGCAAAATTAACAATCAAAACCGCTTAAGCTTTGAACAGAATGGCGTAGATCGTTCACTTCATTTTCATGGATACCAACACTTTGCAAAAACCCGCGATTAATTTCAAAGCCATGTCTTGGACTGACCGACTGATTGTATGCTGTGGTGTTGGCTTCGGTTCAGGTCTACTACCCAAAGCTCCTGGTACCTTTGGTTCGGCCTTTGCCCTACTGTTCATTCCCATTTGGTTCGCGCTTGGTTTCATTCCAAGCCTTTTTGCCATTGCCATCATGTCCCTCGTTGGCATATATATCTGTGGACGTACTGCACAGGTTATGGGCGTACATGATGATGGGCGCATTGTCTGGGATGAGTTTGCAGGACAATCCATCACCTTCCTCCCCCTGATTTTTGTTGATCAAATCAACTGGGGTTGGGTGATTGCAGGTTTTGCCCTGTTCCGACTATTTGATGTGTGGAAACCATGGCCAATCCGCGTGATTGACCGTAAAGTCGAGGGTGGTTTTGGCATCATGCTGGACGATATTATTGCTGGCCTTTGGGCCGCGTTGTGTATTTATATTTATTTATCATTTATTTTGGTTTAGCCATCACTAGGATTCAATATGTCTACCACCGTGATTATTCTTGCAGCAGGTAAAGGTACGCGCATGCGTTCAAATTTACCCAAAGTATTACAACCCCTTGCAGGACGCCCACTATTGGGTCACGTGATTGATACCGCAAAAAAATTACAAGCCGATCATATTATTACCATTTACGGTCATGGCGGTGCTTTGGTTCAAAATGCGTTTGCGCATGAACAGGTACAGTGGGTCGAACAAGCGGAACAGCTCGGCACAGGTCACGCAGTCAAAGTGACTTTACCTGTTTTACCACGTGAAGGTGTATCGCTGATTTTATCGGGAGATGTGCCCTGTATTACAGAGCAAACCCTACAAAAGCTGCTCAATGTTTCACGTGAAACCCAAATTGGCTTGGTGACACTTACCCTTGCTGATGCCACTGGTTATGGTCGTATTGTACGTGAAGACGGTAAAATTCAAGCGATTGTTGAACATAAAGATGCGTCTGAAGCACAACGTCAAATTCAAGAAATTAACACGGGTATTTACTGCGTCAGCAATACCAAATTACATGAATGGCTACCAAAACTAAGTAATAACAATGCGCAGGGGGAATATTACCTAACCGATATTGTGGCGATGGCAATTGCCGATGGTTTAGAAGTTGCATCGGTAGAACCCGAACTGGCTTTTGAAGTAGAAGGCGTGAATGACCGTGTGCAATTGGCTGCCTTAGAACGTGAGTTCCAGAACTTCCAAGCCAAGCAACTCATGCAACAAGGTGTGCATTTAATTGACCCAACCCGCTTTGATTTACGTGGTAATCTCACTGCAGGTAAAGACGTTCGCATTGATATTAACGTAATTATTGAAGGCGATTGCGAACTGGGTGATGGCGTAGAAATTGGTGCAGGTTGTATCCTCAAAAACACCAAAATTGCTGCGGGCACTAAAGTTCAGCCGTATAGCGTATTTGACCAAGCGGTTGTAGGTGAAGCTGCGCAAATTGGTCCATTCTCACGTTTACGTCCGGGTGCGGTATTGGCCAATGAAGTGCATATTGGCAACTTTGTTGAAGTGAAAAACAGTCAAATTGGTTTAGGCTCCAAAGCCAACCACTTTACCTACTTAGGTGATGCCGAAGTGGGTGCAGGCAGCAATATTGGTGCAGGTACGATTACTTGCAATTATGATGGTGCCAATAAATTTAAAACCATTATTGGTGACCAAGTCTTTATTGGTTCAAATAGTTCATTGGTTGCACCTGTCACCATTGCCAATGGTGCAACGGTAGGCGCAGGCTCGACCATTACCCGTGATGTTGCAGAACAGTGTTTAGCTGTGGAACGTTCTAAACAGTTCACTAAAGAAAATTATCAACGTCCACAGAAATTGAAAAAATAAGAGGAAGTTCCTATGTGCGGTATTGTCGGTGGCGTTGCAGAACGTAGTATTACCAATATCCTCATTGAAGGTTTAAAGCGTTTAGAATATCGCGGTTATGATTCCGCAGGTTTGGCATTGATTAGTCAAGGTCAGGTCTTGCGTGAGCGTCGTGTCGGTAAAGTCGCAAATCTTGAGCAAGCAGTACTAGATTCTCAAGTCACAGGTTCACTCGGTATTGCCCATACACGTTGGGCAACACATGGCAAACCGACAGAAAACAATGCACATCCGCATATTTCTGGCAATGTTGCTGTCGTACACAACGGTATTATCGAAAATTATCAAGAACTGAAAGATGAGCTAGAAGCTTTAGGCTATATGTTCAGCTCTCAAACGGATACTGAAGTGGTTGCGCACTTGGTCAACCATGCTCTTAAAACTGCACCGAATTTATTGGTTGCGGTACAGCAAGTCGTGCCTCAACTGAAAGGTGCTTATGCTCTGGGAATTATCCATACCGATTATCCAGATGAATTGATCACGGTACGTGAAGGTTCTCCTTTGGTGATTGGTGTCGGTATTGGCGAAAACTTTATCAGTTCAGACCAATTGGCGTTATTGCCGATCACCAACCGTTTTATGTATTTGGAAGAAGGTGATATCGCCCGCTTAACTCGCGACAGCATTGAAGTTTTTGTAAACGGTCAAACGGTTGAACGCCCTGTAAAAGAGTTGGATGCAACTGTAAGCAATGCATCGAAGGGTGAATATAAACACTACATGCTCAAAGAAATTTATGAGCAGCCTGAAGCAATTCAACAAACCATTTCACAAGCATTGAATGGCAACGCTTTACGTGAAGATTTCCTGAAAGATGCCGAGCTTGATTTTGCCAAGATTCAACAGGTACAGATTATTGCCTGCGGTACCAGCTACCATGCAGGGATGATTGCAAAATACTGGTTTGAACAGCTAATTAACTTGCCATGTCATGTGGAAATTGCCAGCGAATACCGTTATCGCACCCCAGTCATTGTGAATAACACATTGTATGTGTGCATTTCACAATCTGGTGAAACTGCAGATACTTTAGCTGCTTTACGTGATACGCAAAAACGTGCTGCTGCAAAAGGCTTAAATATTAGCACCATGACCATTTGTAACGTGGCAACTTCATCTATGGTGCGTGAAACCAATCATAGTTTGTTGACACTCGCAGGCCCTGAAATTGGTGTGGCATCGACCAAAGCCTTTACGACACAATTGGCAGCATTAATGCTATTGGTGCTCAAAATTGGTCAGGTGAAAAATGCAATTGCAGCGACAGAAACAGCTGAAATTATTGCAGGCTTATGGCACACACCAAAAGTGATTTTAGATACTTTGCAAAATGATACGGCAATTTTACGTTTGTCTGAATTGTTTGTAGAGAAAAATCACTGCTTGTTCTTGGGTCGTGGCACACAATTCCCAATCGCCTTGGAAGGTGCTTTGAAACTGAAAGAAATTTCATATATTCACGCAGAAGGTTATGCTGCGGGTGAATTAAAGCACGGCCCATTGGCATTGGTCGATAATGACATGCCTGTGGTGATTTTAGCACCGCAAGATGACATGCTGGATAAACTGAAATCCAATATGGAAGAAGTACAGGCACGTGGTGGTGAGCTGTTTGTATTTGCAGATGAACACAGCGGCATTCCTGCAGATAAAGAACGCCAGCATGTGGTTTATGTACCACAGGTCAGCGCGTTGCTTGCGCCAATTGTGTATAGTATTCCTGTGCAGTTGTTGTCTTACCATGTGGCGGTTTTACGTGGTACAGATGTCGACCAGCCTAGAAACTTGGCAAAAAGCGTAACAGTGGAATAATATTGATTAAATTCAATGATTTAAATTTAATAAAATTATTTTGAATCACCTAAAAAAATCCGCAGTCGGCTTCATTTTTAGAAATTTAGTACTGCGGATTTTTTATGTCTGATACTTTTATTTTTCGCATAACTACAGTGCATAGCAAGCGATATTGAAACTTTTGCAGACAATGAAAACTTTTATAAAAACAAATAACCTAAGTCATTTAACCACACTATTTTCTAAAAATGTTGTTTATTTATTCAGTCAGTACAATGACATGCAAAAAATGATTGACCCTATTTTTGCATCATGTATTATACACCGCATGCGGGAATAGCTCAGTTGGTAGAGCACAACCTTGCCAAGGTTGGGGTCGCGAGTTCGAGTCTCGTTTCCCGCTCCAGAATTTCAAAAGCCTCAGTCGAAAGATTGAGGCTTTTTTTGTTGATTTTATTCAATATTTTTCTTCATAAGAGATCTTTATTCTTAAAAAAGTAAGTTTACAAAAGTGCTATATCAAAATTGGTGACCAAATGGTGACCAAATGGTGCCTTCAATAAATCAAAAAGATAAGAACCCCTTTCTAAAACTGCCTAAAAAATTATTCCACCGAAAATCTCTATGTCATTAGACTTCTATTATTTTCAATTCAATATTTTTCAAGATCAATTAGGATCGTGACCAAATTTGATCACACAATAAAACTCTCACAATTACAGATCATTTTAAGTTTTTAAAATTCAGCCCTACTTAACTCAATATCTACTACTTGTCTCACAATCAAAAAATACTCTAAAAAATAAGGTGACCAAATTTGGTCACCTTAATTTCATAAATATTTCATCGTCTTAAGATTCTTCAGCTTGTAATTTCAGAAGATCTCCTACCTCTACATTTAATAATAAACAGAGCTTCTCAATAGTTTCAAAATCAATACGAGTCGATTGACCATTATAAAGTTTATGCAGAGTGGTTTTACTCATCCCTGTTTCACGCGCAACATCCGCAACCTTCATTCTGCGTTCTGCTAATAAAACTGGTAAATTGCAAACTATCATTAACTACCACCATTGTGTAATAAAGTACTTGCATGATGTATTAAATGCTTATAGTATTGCATTGTAATCTTAAATAACATCATTGTGATACTTTTTAAAAGGATATACATATGAACTTCACGTATCTTACTACAAAAGAACTTTCGGAACGAATTCATTACAACGAGCGTACTATCCGAAATCAACTCAAAGATAGCGTCTTAATTGAAGGCGTTCATTACATTCGCCCATTTGGTGGGCGCAAAATTCTTTATGTTTGGGAACGCATTGAGGAAGATATGACAAAAACCTCGTTCGGCTCTCTTCATAGCCTACAACTACAATAGGAGCTCAATCACATGGCCTCAATCCGTACAAGATACGGCAAGCTTACAATTGATTTTCGGTACTTAAATAAGCGTTGCCGTGAAACAACTGCAATGGAAGATACACCTACCAATCGTAAAAAACTTGAAAAAGCGATTGAACGTATGGAAGCTGAAATGCTCTTAGGTGTATTTGATTATGCAAAATATTTTCCCAAAAGTGCTCGACTGGCAGAAATTAAAGCTGCTGAAAACCAAATCAATGCAGTGAGTTCTAAAGCACCTGTTTTTTCTAAGTACTGTGAAATATGGGTTGCTGATAAAGAAATAGAATGGCGTAACAGCTATGCAGAAAAAATTAGAATTGTTATTCGAAAATATTTAACTCCATATTTCGGAACAATTCCTGTTATTAACATCAAAAAGTCAGACATCCTTGGATTCCGTTCATCCCTCGCCAAAGTGACATACGGAAATAACCAAGAATGCCTTTCACCATCACGAATCAACCAGATTATGACAGTACTTCGTATGATACTAGATAGCGCATCCGAACGATATGATTTTGATAGCCCTTACAAAAACATAAAAAGTTTGAAAGAAGGTCGGATTGAAGTCACGCCTTTCTCTCTTGAAGAAGTTCAGCGAATTATTACATCTGTTCGTGACGACTTTAAACCTTATTACACCATCCGCTTTTTTACGGGTATGCGCACCAGTGAAATCGATGGCCTTCAATGGAAAAATATCGACTTGCAACGTCGTGAGATCCATATCCGTGAAGCGTTAGTGAATGGTGTTCTTGGTGGAACCAAAACGTATGGTTCTGACCGCACGATCCAGATGAATGACCGGGTGTACCAAGCCTTTCTGCAACAGAAAAGCCTCAACAACGGAAAATCGAACTTCGTCTTCTGCAACCGTGATGGTGGTCCTCTAGACTACCGTTTAGTTAATAAACGTGTATGGCACCCTATCCTGCGCTTTTTAGGATTAACGCCTCGTCGTGCTTATCAGACACGTCATACAGCAGCAACGCTCTGGCTGGCGGCAGGTGAAAATCCAGAATGGGTCGCTCGCCAATTGGGGCATTCAACCACTGAAATGTTATTCCGGGTCTATAGCCGCTACATTCCGAATGTTACCCGTCGCGATGGCAGTGCTTTTGAAGCCATGCTGGAGAGACTCACTGCAGAGGAGCTTGCACATGAATAGTAAAGCTTTCTTTGGTGGTGTGGTGGTCAGTCCTGAAGCAGATTTGGTCGCTCGTGAACTCATTCATGAGTTTCACATTCCCAAACTGCACAATCTGGCCTTTTTGCTGGAAATCAATAAATGCTTCGATGACCACCAAGCATTGAGACTTTGGCTACAGCGAATGCTGGATGAAGGGCAAGCTCATTACGATGACTTGGCTCAACAGGCCCGTCTCCGCTTAATGAGTCTCGCTCACTCATAAAACAAACATATAAGGTCATCTAATTGATGACCTCAGCCCCTTTATACCTATAAAAAGGTGAACACATGCATAAAGATATTTCAATTTGGATGCCACTCTATATTGGCGACTTACAGGCAAAATTTGCACGAATGACAGCAGAACAAATTGGTGCTGCACTGCTATTAATGATGGATTTCTGGAAAAATGGTGCCATTCCTCATGACCTAGCTACTGTATGTAGCATCACAAAATTATCGCAACATACCAAGGCTAAAACTTTGTTGAATACGCTAATGGCCCTGGAATTATTTGAAGTCGAATCTGAGCAGATTCATTCAAATTTTTTAACCAGTTTAAAAAGCCAGGCATTGCAAAATCAGCAAATGAAATCTGATAAAGCTAAAAATGCAGCTCAAGCACGTTGGGGGAAATCCGCAAGTAATGCTCAAGCATCAGCCAAGCAACGAAAAGTAAATGCTCAAGCAGCTCCTGAGAAGAACCCGAGTATTACTCAAGTCATGCTTGAACCATGCCCTTCATCTTCATCTTCATCTTCATCTTCATCTTCATCTTCATCTTCATCTTCATCTTCATCTTCATCTTCAAATTTTGAAGAAAAAAATGAGGATTTTTTAGAAAATTCCAAATGGATTTAGGAGAGTGATCATGAATACCATGCTTAAAACGCTCCAGTTTCGCACAGAAACAACGGAAACACTTTGCCCTACCCATCATATACCCCTGATGGAAATTGCAGGTCACAGGCTCTGTAAATTGTGTGCCAAAGAAACTGTTCATCACTCACATGCAGCCTATGAGAATGAACTGCAACAGCGATTGCTACAACAGAAAATTAAAAATTCAGGGCTCAATAAACGCTACCTGGATCGTGGCTTCAAGAATTATGTAGCTGCATGCCCTGCACAAGAAAATACCATCAAGCTATGTCAGGCCTTTGCACAGCAAATTATTTCTAACCACAACCCGAACATGTTGATGATTGGTACACCGGGTACAGGTAAAACCCATCTGAGTGCATCAATTATTCGCAACATTCTGCATAACAGTACAAAATCTGCACGCTACTATACCAGCGCAGAAATTGCTCAAAAAATGATGGATACTTGGTCAGATACTTCACGCTCTGAGAAAGAAGTCATCGACCATTTTTCCAGTTTTGATTTATTGGTGATTGATGAATATGGCCTGCATGACCGGCATGAAAAACGCCTGGAGATGGTGCATAAAGTCTTATATAGCCGTTATGACAACATGAAATCTACTCTGCTGATTTCCAATTTCACAGTCCAAAATATGCAGCGAGATTTAGGTGTCCGATTATGGTCACGATTACATGAAAACAATTTGATTGTAGTACCGTGTTATTGGGATGATAGACGCATCACCGGATAAAAGAAGTCTTTACTACTGCCAATTATCTTATTGATATAATTGGCATTTTTTATAATTAATTTCTAAAAATCTCAACTTTATTCTCTAAAATATAGACAGAAAAATTCTAGAAAAAGAGAGGAAATCCTATCATTTTATGTTGAAAATCATGAAGTTCATTAATGAATTACCTGTATCAAAATAATTACTACCGAATAGCGTACTTATTAAAAATAAAACAAAAGCGATTCAACGACATAATTTGACGTATATAGTTATTATTTTTTGAAAACTTCTACTTCAAGATGTATCATCAAAATATAATCGTAAATTTAAGTTAAGTAGAACGTGGTTTATTTAGACTTTGCTGCTTCGACCCCTTTACTCCCTTCTGTTGAAACCGAATTATTTCGTTCTTTTCAAGAAGATTACTCAAATCCATCCTCAGCACATCAGTATGGTCGCATCACAGCAGAAAAAATTGAATATGCTCGAGAAGTAGTTGCTAATTCAATAGGCGCTTACAAAAGTGAAATTATTTTTACAAGTGGAGCATCTGAATCAAACAATCTAGCGATTAAAGGATATGTTTTAGCTAATAAAAATAAAGGGAAACACATCATAACATCTTCTATTGAGCATAAATGTATCTTAGCTATCTGCAATTTTTTAGCTAAAGAACATGATTATGAAATCACCTATATTGCACCAGAAGCCAATGGGATTATCAAAGCTCAAAATGTTATAGATGCAATGAGGCAAGATACTGCTCTTGTCAGCATAATGCATGTGAATAATGAGTTAGGGTCTATTCAACCTATAAAAGAAATTGGCAATGCATGTGTAGAAAGAGATATTAGACTTCATGTTGATGCTGCCCAGTCCTATAAAAAGTTACCCATAGACGTAGATGAACTGAATATAGATTTTCTTTCACTCTCAGCACATAAGATTTATGGCCCTAAAGGGATAGGTGCTCTTTATATCAGAGATTTACGAGAAACAAGGATACAACCTGTAATTCATGGAGCTGGGCAAGAATTTGGATTGCGTGGAGGCACATTAGCGACTCCTCTAATTCTAGGTTTCAGTGCCGCAATAGAAGATAAGACTATTGAAAATAGTTTTAATCAAATTCAGAAAATAAATGAATTTATTAGGACTGAAACAAACAACATGAAAGGATTAATCAACTCCCCAGAAATAGATTATATCCCTCACATCATAAACATAAGATTTCCAGATTTTGATGCTAATCAATTCATCACAAATTCTCAAATATTATGTTCCCAAGGTTCTGCATGTTCATCTTTAAATATTGAACCTTCTTATGTTTTAACCTCTATAGGCTTAAATTATATAGAAAGCATGAATAGCTTAAGATTAAGTATCGGGTTTGATACCGATTTCGTAAAAGTAAAAGTATTTTTTAATGAGTTGAATAAATTTTTAAATCGATTGTAATCTAAAACAAACTTTCTAAGTATTAGGAATATACGCATTCTCGAATATGAACACATTAAAATCATTAAACCTACTTTCAGTCTATCGCACAGAGAACAATAATCTCTATAGTGAATTCTATCGGCCTATTTTATCCTGTGCGGTGAAATATGATCGTGCCGTTGGTTTTTTTTCATCATCCATTCTAACTAGTAGCTTAAAAGGAATTAGCAGAATTGTACAAAGTAATGGATATATAAGGCTAATTATCGGCCACCCATTAGAGCGCGATGAATATGAGATTATAAAGAATTCATCTTCTCAAAAAAAACAAGATTTAATTTCAAAATATATAGATGATTTACTAGATATGATGAAATCTGAAGAATCAAATAATCAACGGCTATTAATTTTAGGCTATCTTATCAGTATACTCTTTTGATAAAAAAAGCATAACTAAAAGCCATGCCTTGGGAATTCGTATAACGTGTATTATGTTAATTTTAGAAAATCTGTTTTAGTTTGTACCTTTTCAAAATTATGTAAAAAGCAAATAAAACACTTATCCAGAACAAATAATCAAAAATAAAATATAAGAAGATAAATTGATCTATTCCTATAATAATATTTAAAGGATCTAGCGCTATACTCCCACCTGGAGATACTTCACCATCTACTAAAAACTGTAAGGGAAATCCTCCTCCAATGACTTTAACTTTTCCAAGCTTGTCTACAACTATACGATCCACTAATGTATATTTCTGATAAAACAAAGATAAATAAGTAAAAATAAAAGATAAGCAATTGAAGTATAAAAATTTTTTCATAATTTCCTCTCATATATCTACTAATTTTAACAATTTTTAATCAGAGCCTTTTGGAATAATTTGCTTTAATTTCTCTATTACTCTCTCAAAAAATTCCTTTAATATGAAAAGATTAGAATTTATTTTATTAAGTTTACTTGCAGCCTGCAGTCCAGTTACAGAAAAAATTGAATCAAATATAGTTGTTCCACGTATTCAATATACGGGGGGAGCAGATAATGCAAGTTATAGTGAGGCTAAGCTTATTAGGGAAGGTAAATGCCTATACCTAGAACATGCTGATGGCTCTAAAGTTCTGCCAATTTTTGCTACAAAAACTCTAGATTGGGATACGGAAACTAAGAGCCTAAAAGTAGATTCGGATACTTATTTTTTAGGTGATAAAGCAGCATATGGAGGCGGAGAATCCTATCCTCTAGAAAAAAATAATTATTCTTGGATAACTGAAGTAGATCATAGCTGTGATACCTCAAAAGTTATAGTTATTAATCGACTCATAAGACCAATTGAAGAACTACCAAAATGAAGAATAGCCTATTTTACTGTCTTACATTAGTTCTACTTATAGGATGCCAGCCATTTGAAAAGGATGGATATATTTTTATTAAAAATCAGACTGATTATCCAATTACAGACCTTAAAGTAACTTATATTAGTGCTCAAAAAACTTATAGCTTAGGTACTCTTTATCCTTATTCAGAATATAAATACGCCATCAATTACGAGCGGCACAATGAGGATTCAATAATCTTTTCATATTTAGATAAAAATCATAAAAAGATTAATCAAGAAGTAGCTACGTATGCAGCCAAATATGATAGGAAAAGTTATGAAATAGTTATTCAATAGAATATAAATTACAATTACTAATTGAACGAAAAAACTTCAATTTGAAATTTCAAAAACTTGATTTTCCCACTAAACAACTATCCATTTAACATAGTGGTTGTTATACGAACTATCTTTGTAATGCATATTGCATTACAATATTCTCATGCATTCAATAAATGGGAAAATGATGGCTACTGTTAATTTCAGGGTCGATGAAGCCCTTAAAGAAAAGTCTTATTCCATCCTAAAAGAACAAGGAATTGCACCTACTGAGTTCTTTACTAATATTCTTGAATATATTGCTACGACTGGAAAGCTTCCAGTACAAAAAGCTTTACTCTCAGAGGAAGATGCTGATTTATTAGCTCTTGTTCGCAAACGTGTTAATGATCCTAAAGAGATGTTCGAGGAAGTCACATTAGATGACTTATAAGCTTTTACGTCATAAGGACTTCACTGCAGAATGGGAAAAGCTTCCTAGTGCTATACGAGATCAATTCAAGAAAAAATTAGCTAAGGTAATAGAGCAACCACATATTCCAAAGAATATGCTTAAAGGTGATCTTGCAGGCTGCTATAAAATAAAATTATTAAAAGCTGGTGTCCGACTTGTTTACCAGGTCAAAGATGATCAGGTAGTTATTTTGCTAATTACCGTTGGAAAACGAGCTGATAGCATTGTTTATGATGAAGCAAAAAAGCGGATAAAAGACTAAAAATGGGAGCTGCATGCCCCCATTTTTGGCTTCGTATAACGTGTATTATGTTAATTTTAGGGAAACTTAATTCTATAGGTGATACCAATGGACAAAAAGATAGAAGAGAAAACTAAAGATATTAATGAAAAAATTCAAAAATTGGATTTAGCTATCCAAGAACTAATAGAAACTACAGACAATTTTTTTATTAATGATAAGTACTATGGAATTGAATGTGCTTTTATTTTAGACCATGCACTAAATATTAAAATGCACTTTTTCAACAAGTATCCAGCATTTGCACCACCTCACTTACGAGGAGTAGAAAATTATGATCGAATTATACATATTAGAGAAAATAATCCTGAAGATAAGCTAGAACAAATTTCTCCTCTTAAAGACTAAATTTTCTAATCGCGTACTTAGAAGCCCCTATTATTTAACATAATGGCTGTTATGCGAAACGAGAGTGTAACTCCAAAATAGAAATGTCCGGTTTCTCCAAAGTAAAAATGTCCGCTTTTAGAATATGCACTTTTGCAATTTTCTTAGCGGACGGTTTGATATGTTGGTGTCTATGTCGGATAAAGAACTTAAACGATTGTCGGTCTTGCAAGAAATCTGTGATCAACGCATAACCCAGTCCCAAGCTGCTCAGCTACTTCATATTTCAGAACGTCAGATCAGACGTTTATTGCAAAAATACAAAGCTCAAGGCCCAGCTGCATTAGCACATGCTGCACGTGGCCAAATCAGCAATTCCAGGCTTCCTGAAGAGCTCAGACTCAAGTGCCTCAATATTGTTTCGGATCAACTGCATGGTTTCGGACCCACTTTAGCGCATGAAAAGCTCACCACTGTTCATGGATTCGATATTTCAGTGGAAACACTGCGTTCCTGGATGATTGCAGCCGATCTGTGGATTCCTCGCGCCAAGCGCCTGAAACGCCCGTATCAGCCTCGTTATAACCGAGATTGTTATGGTGAACTGATTCAAATCGATGGCTCACACCATGACTGGTTTGAAGGACGCGCTGCTAAGTGCTGTCTGCTGGTATTTATCGATGATGCCACAGGAAAATTACAGCATTTACGTTTCTGTGAGTCGGAATCAGCATTTGACTATATGATTTCAACACGTTTGTATGTTGAGCAGCATGGTAAGCCGTTGGCGTTTTACAGTGATAAACATTCAGTCTTCAGGGTGAATCAAAGCAGCAAGAAAGACACCAAGATTACCCAGTTTGGACGCGTACTCAGTACCCTCAATATCGATATCATCTTCGCCAATTCACCACAAGCCAAAGGCCGTGTAGAACGGGCGAATAGAACGCTTCAGGACCGTCTGATTAAAGAAATGCGCCTGGAAGGCATCTGTTCGATTGAGCAAGCGAATGCCTGGCTGCCCTGCTTTATCGAGCAATTTAATCGTAAATTTGCCAATATGGCCTTTAATCCCAAGGATCTACACCGGACTGTCGCTGAAACAGCCGAAGAATTAGATGATGTTTTTACCTGGCGTGAACCCCGCAGAGTCACGAACAGCCTGACGATTACTTATGATAAATGCGTATATTTACTGGAAAATACCGAAGAAAATAAAAGGTTGATCGGCAAGTATCTTGAGTTTCTGGAATACCCGGATGGCACGGTAGCCATTGAACATCAAGGAAGAAAAATCAATTACAGCATCTTCGATAAATTAAGTCAGCTCAACCAGCGAGAGGTTGTTGAGAATAAACGTTTAGGTGCTGTTCTCAATCATATTCAACAACAGCACGAAGAATTAGAACAGCAAAACAAACGCAATCGTTCTCAAAAGATGCCGAGCAGACGTGCACAGAAAACAGTAATCAAAGAACGAAATCTGAATCCTGTGCTTGACTTGGAAGTGTCTGTATAGGACATTTCTATTTGGTTATTAGGTAGGACATTTCTACTTAGGAATAACAGAACGTAAGCGTCCGCTGAACCCCATGCCTATTTTTTAATTCGGTTCAGGTTTCCAGCGGTGTGGTAGCAATTCTTCAATCTGAGTCACTTTATGTGTCGGCAACCTTTTCAGCACATCACTTAAAT
>NZ_VPAL01000016.1:0-57461 GCF_013419245.1 Acinetobacter sp. YH12095 | reverse complement strand
TGGAAGCAGATGAAATATTATTGGCGAGATTTTCAAGTCATGACAGCTGATAAAATAGAGCAATGGGTGGAGAGAGTATCAAACCAATTCGGAAAAGAATACATGTTTACTTTTTAATGACAGCTTAATGTTGCCCCTAAAATATATTTCATTTTTGTACCTTTTCTAAAAAATTGAAGCAAACTTATACTAATGACTTTAACTTTTGATAAAAAGATGGAATTACACTTTTATACTAAATTTTACTGAAAGTAATGAAGCTAAAGTTGACTAAATAAATCAGGAATTGTCTTCTTTAAAAATTAATGCAAAAAAATATAGCAATATATGTTTCTTTAAATAAAACCTACATACACTCACATTCCTTGATCTTGAATTATTGTACGCTCATGTCATCTTAATTTTTGAATTTCAGCTATGAGTAAAAATAAAATGTACGATGCTCAAGTTTTACAGCAACAATATGAGCAATGGCATGATTTACATCGACAGATGCGAGAAGCGCAGCAAAAATGGCAAGCTGCAGAAAAGCTCTGGCAAGAATTACAGGCCTATTATCAAAGTGAACAATGGCTTGAGGACTATGAAAATGCGCCTGAACTTAGCTGCCGCGAAGGGGAATATTCTATATTATCGCAAGATACGCTATGGAATGCTTTAGAAGAGCGTCGCCAACATGCAATTGATTGGATGAAACTGAGTTTAAGTGTGATTGAGAATTAAACTTAATCCAAACTTACATCTAATTTATTTTGATCAATAAAACTATCATCACAGTTTTATTCAGTAAATTTACTGCATATTTAATCAGTTATGTTATTTTGAGTTGGTTTGAAGAAATTAAAAACGAGTATCAACATGAAAAAGTTATATAGTGTTTTGGCTGTTTTAAGTGTGGCAACTTTAGCTGCGTGTAGTAATCAGCCTATCAATGAACAAACTCAGGTGCCACAGACCATGCAAAATTGTGTCCCAGAATCTGCTGCGCAGTTAGTTGGTAAAACAGGTTTGACTGAAACACAAATTAAAGCGCTTACCCGAGCTGAAATTGTGAGAATGGTTACACCAGGTCAGCCTGTAACAATGGATTATCGTATGAATCGCGTCACTGTGGTGGTCGATCCGAAAACTAAAATTATTCTACAAGCTTCTTGCGGCTAAACAATTTTAAGAAATTTTCTCAATATTACCCTGAAAATTTGATCTGATTTTCAGGGTTTTTCGTTTTAATCAGCCAATCACTCAAAATTAAAGTACTACAGTGTTAATATATCGGTTGTCTTAAAATTTTAGATCAGGTTAGAAATGCACTTATTTATGTGTTTGAAAAATCAAGGAAATATACATTGATGCAAGCCTTGAATATATCGACACGTTTAGGTGGATTCTACTTTTTCTACTATGCAATTGTTGGGACGTTTTTGCCTTTTTGGAGCCTGTACTTAGAAGATCAAGGCTTTAATTATCAGGAAATTGGTGTTTTATCTTCCATTGCCATTTTAACGCGCTTTTTCGCGCCTTTTATTTGGGGATGGATTGCCGATAAATCAGGCAAACGGATGCTTTTGGTACGCATCGCAACTTGGATGGAAGCCAGCATTTGGTTGCTGATTTTTATTGTTCCGAATAGCTTTCAGTCTGTTGCATTACTCATGCTGATTTTTAGCTTTTTCCAAAATGCAATTTTGGCACAATTTGAAGGCGTGACTTTGTTTTGGTTGGGCGAGAAACGTGCAGAACTCTATGGCAAAGTGCGAAAATGGGGTTCTATAGGCTTTATTGTCGGGGTTTTTGGCATAGGTGCTATTTTAGAAATTATACCAATCTCCATGTTACCGATGTTGCTACTCAGTATTTCTTTACTGGCATTTCTATGGTCGTTCAGTATTCAAGAACCAAGCACCGCACCCATTGCACAAAAACAACTTGAACCCTTATTGCCCATTTTAAAGCGCCCAGTGGTCTATTCATTTTTTATTATTGAATTGATTTTGCTGTTTTCGCATGCACCATTTTATAGTTTTTATAGTAATTTTTTAAGTCAGGCAGGATTTAGCACAAGTCAGATCGGTTTATTGTGGTCTGTCGGGGTGGTTGCTGAAATCATTATGTTTGCCTATGCGAGTTTGTTTTTAAAGCGTTGGTCTTGGCGTTCACTGGTTGCCGTATGTTTAATTTTAACAGGCTTACGTTGGGTGATAGTTGGTTTATTTCCATCCATATTTTTTGCACATTTTTTTGCACAAAGCATCCATGCCTTTAGTTTTGGATTATTTCATATCATTGCCATGCGGGTGATTTTTCAAAACTTTTCTGCAGGGCAACAAGGTCGTGGGCAAGCACTTTACAGTACCATGTGGGGTTTAGGTGTTGCACTGGGGAGTATTTTGGCAGGGCATTATTGGGATATTGTTTCAGGCGAATGGATTTTTATTTTTGCAGGATTATCTACACTCGTTGGTCTGTGTTTTATTTGGGGATTGCCAAAGCAATTAGAATCGCAGTCAATGTCGAGTGATACCAAAGCCTAGTTGGTAATAGCGTTCTTTTATCAAAAATAGAAGCAAGCAACGTTGGATTAGCATAGTTTGCTTGCTTCTTACTCATTGCTACATCAAATACGGATTTTAGCGTATTGATGCCACCACGGTTGAGCCGTTTCAAGTTGTGCAGCCAGTTGTAAAAGCACATCTTCACGTGCAAAAGGCGCAATAAACTGCGAACCCAATGGTAAGTTATCTTTATTCCAATACAATGGCACAGACATTGCTGGCAGCCCAGTAATATTGGCAAGTTGAGTAAATGGCACCCATTTTAGGTTTTCTTTGACAATGCGATCGACCAATTTACCTTGCGCTAACCAATGTGCTTTACCTGCATGTAATAGTGTTTTTAAAATTGGTTTTTGCCATGCAGGAGTTTTAACTTCGCCATTTTTTGGTGCAACTGAGGCAGTTGCAGGGATGAGGTATAAATCATAACGCTCAAAGAATTGATTCATTTGCGCGACATATACCCCCCAATTATTCAAATTACGAATGTAATCTACTGACGTGGTTTTTGCGCCAAAGGCAGCCAAAGCCAAAGAGTCGAGCTCAAAATTATCGGAATGATTTGGCAGGCGAGTTTGAATTTCAGCAATTAAATAAGCAAATTGGCTAAACCATGTGGTAATAAAATCTTTGGCCAATTGCATACCATCAATAGCCGGACGGTCTTCAACAACTTCATGCCCTAAAGATTCTAAAAGCTGTACGGTTTTTTGAATGGCATTGATCGCATCTTGTGAAACAGCTGTACCAATCGGAGATTGGGTCGAATATGCGATTCTTAATTTTTTTGGCGCTTGCTGAATTGCATCTAAATAACTGCGTTCAGGAGCTTCAATTTTGAAAAGTGAATGACCATCTGCGCCATGCGTTGCATCGAGCATTGCCGCACTGTCACGTACACTTTTACTTAAAATATGTTGCATCGCTGCACCATGCATGGCTTCACTGAGTTGTGGCCCCCACGGGGTGCGTCCACGACTTGGTTTTAAACCAAACAAACCACAGTAAGACGCAGGAATACGAATTGAACCACCGCCATCACTTGCCCCTGCAATCGGCACAATACCTGCCGCAACTGCAGACGCAGAACCACCAGAAGAACCACCACTATTGTGTTTCAAATTCCATGGATTTTTACATGCACCCCAAGCATCTGGCTCGGTTATCCCTTTAATCCCAAATTCAGGCGTGTTGGTACGTCCAAAGGTAACGATTCCGCTATTTTCCCAACGATTTACAATTTCTGCATTTTGTTCTGCAAGATGATGCGCACGTTTTAAACCCTGACAACCAAATGAAGTCGGATAGCCTGCATATTGTTGAAATAAGTCTTTGACTAAAAAGGGCACACCTGCAAATGGGCCTGTTAATTTTGTTTGTGTGCGCTGCCGTGCATGTTCATGCATAGGAATAATAATGGCATTTAATTGTGGATTGGTTTGTTCAGCACGTTGTAACGCAATATCTAATAATTCTGAGGCCTGAACATCCTTTTTGGCAACGAGCTCTGCCAAGCCTAAAGCATCATATTGGAGGTATTCTGCAAGTTTCATTTCAATCCTGAAAATCTGTATTGTCAAATTGATGTTGTATGCTATTTTTGTTTAAGAAGCAAGAATGACCCGATTACGACCTTGCATTTTTGCCTGATATAGCGCCTGATCTGCCTGAATAATTAAATCTTGTAAAGGGAGATTGGTGGGTAAGTGTGTATGTGACACGCCCATGCTTACTGTAAAATGAATGGGTTCAAGGTTTTCTAAATTTAACGCTTGATGTTCAATACACATACGAATACGTTCTGCAATGCGTTGAGTTTTATTTAAGTTATTATTGTTCAGCAAAATAATGAACTCTTCACCACCAATGCGACAAAATAAATCGTGATCACGTAAATTGCTTTTAACGATGTTAGAGAGATGTTGCAAAGCACGGTCACCGACATAATGCCCATATTGATCATTCATTTTTTTAAAATCGTCGATATCTAACATAATTAAAGACAATGAATGATTGTTTTTATGCTTTAAAGCTTTTTCACTTAACTGAGTAAAACTACGGCGGTTCAGTGTTTCGGTTAAACTGTCATGATTTGCCAAATACAATACTTCTCTATACAACTGATTTCGGTTTTGGCTAATCACACATAAAATTAACGTGGCAAGACCTAAAATAATTAAACCCACACGAATAGAAATAATGGTGGTTAAATAACTCGAATTCACTTGATCTATAAACAAGCCTGTGACGCTGTGATACAGAGTTAAACAGACCAAGCTATTAATCAGTGCCAAATTAAAAAGTTGATAGCTGGCAGCTGCCCAAATTAATGCAGCCAATGGATACAACAATGCACCTGGTCCATAAAAAATATGGGTGCAGGCGATAGAGATCAGTAATGCAAAAAAGGGCAAGATATCCTGAATTTGAGTTTCTTTAGCATATTGATTATTTATAAGTTTTTTGAATTTAGACCAGCCTGGGGCAGCCAAAATTAAAGGTAAGACAATTACCGCATTTAAAATTTCACCAGACCACCAAGTAAAAAAATCAATCCAACGATTTTCTTTTAACATAAAGGTGTGCGGCAAATTTGGCAGCAGAAGAATGGCAAATAAAGCCCCAAAGAAACAGCCTAAAGTTACAGCAATAATATGTGGATATAGCTCTGACACATTATTATTGCTCGCTGGAAGTTTAGCGCGGGCAAAATTAAAGAAAAACAACCCACTAAAAACAGCTACAAAGTTGGAAAGCGTTAAACCTAGCGTCATCAGGAAAGTATTGTCTGTGACCAAATCGGCGCCCATATAGCCAAAAAAAGCACCCAAAATTCCACCAAAACTTTTTAAAGATGGAAAGCGAATGAGTAGCCCCAACAAGAGGGCGTTGCTTGGCCAAAAAAAAGAAAAGTAGCTAAGTGGGCGAGTAAAAATACCCAATAAACAAGAAAAAAATACCACAACGGCTAGCAGTCCAAAGGCAAATATTTGCTTTTGAGTCGAAGATATAGTTTGCGGTATGCTAAAGTTTTGCAAGTACTAAACTCACTTTTGCAATGGGTTGATAATTAAGAAAAAAACTTGAATGAGTGTGACGTTCACAACAGAAAGGCGATCATATCAAATAACCATTACCTACAAAGTCGATTAAATGTAAACTAAGTCACATTTTCGTTAAATAAAATTGTTGTCTTATGTTTATGCTTGCAGATTTGGATTAAAAATATGCTAAGTTGTCTAAACGGTTTATATCTTTAAATAAATGTATGAAAAAAATATATCTAACCACAGTTTTAAGCTTATGTTCTGTCTGCGCGATTGCGAATGAAAATACAACAATAGATTCAGCCAAGTTAACGCCAGTAGCAGCAGAAACGACCAATAAATTTCGTGTGGTGACCCGTCCAGAAATTGTGGGGCTGTGGGGCATGCAAATCCCAAATAATCGTAAATGTATTGAATATTACAACTTTAAAAGTAATAGCGATGTGGTGATTAAAAGCGGTCAAGAATGGTCTGCAGGTGTATATGATTATCAACCTTCACAAGACCCTGCAAATTCGTTACCGGCTTTAATTTTGCAAGTTAAATATGACAATAATGAAGTGGATTGTTCTGGATATCAGGAAGACCAAACAGGGGACATTTCACAATATTTTGTAAAATGGAAAAATGCGCACACCATTAATTTCTGTAGTAATGAAAAAGCAGAACAATGTTTTGCGACGTTGTACCGCGTCCTGCCTTAAACTTTTCATTATTTGGTCTATTAGAGATCTTTTATAAACTCGTACCCCTCATCCTGTAGCGCGTGTATTGATCATCTAGAGCGCTAAAGCACAAAAGTAGTGAATTTCAATCTTTCATTAGACGAATTATTGATGATCATTTTTCGAATCCAGAATCAATTAACAAGAGCGACACATTTTAGTGAGTTGAAAAGTTAGGTGAATTCTTAGAATCATTAGACTTTTTCAACCGGCAATGACCTTATTACATAAATTTGGAGCAAGCTGTGATTTAAAGGTTTGAGGAAATTTAAATATAATTAAAACACAGTGTTAGATATTTGTTTCAACAAAGCTCTTACAAATAAGACTTTATTTTCTCTTATTTATATACGAGTGTACGAGTGCATTTTAATTTAATGAAAATTTTATCGTCTTGCTGAAAATAAAAACGGCTACTGAGCCATGCAAGCATTTTGCGACACATGGCTCAGCAATAAATCCATAATTATGCCTCGTCAATTTCTAAAGGATTTAGACTTTGGACAGAACTTGCTTTAAATGGTGCAGCAATTTGCTTTAAATCTGAACCCGATGGGGCTTGATACACTTTTAAGCCAAACTCCGGAATAATTGCCAGCAAATGATCAAAAATATCGGATTGAATACTTTCATATTCTTTCCATGCAGTGGTTTTGGTAAAGGCATAAATTTCTAGTGGTAAACCTTCACTGCTTGGCTGTAGTTGACGAATAATCAATGACTGAGATTGATTAATGCCAGGATGCTGTTTCAGATAAAATTCAACATAGGCACGGAACGTCCCTAAATTGGTTAAACGGCGTTGGTTGTATTGTGATTGATTTGCTAACTGCTGATTAAACTGCTCAATTTCTTCATTTTTGCTATGTAAATATTGATCCAATAACAAAAACTCTTTAAGTTTGCTTTGTTCATGTTCAGTCATAAAGTGCACAGAACTTTGATCAATTAAAATGGCACGTTTAATACGTCGGGCACCAGCTTCCTGCATGCCACGCCAGTTTTTAAAGGTATCGGTAATGAGTTTATTGGTTGGAATAGTGGTCAGGGTTTTATCCCAGTTTTGCACGGTGACTGTATGTAATGACATATCAATGACATCACCATCGGCATTTAAAGAAGGCATTTCAATCCAGTCACCAATCCGTACCATATCGTAGGAAGAAATTTGTACCGAAGCCACTAGAGATAAAATGGTATTTTGGAAAACCAACATCAAAACAGCAGCCATCGCACCAAAACCTGCGAGTAAGGTAAACACATCTTTTTTCAGGAAAGTGCCTAAAATCATGAGGGCACAGACCACATAAATAATGAGTTTAACTAACTGCAAATAGCCCTTAATTGGCTTGTTGCGTGACTTAGGGTTGCGTTGATAGAACAGGTTAAAAATATTTAAAAATTCAGAAATTGCCAATGCAATGGTCAGGAATATAAAGGCTTGCGCACCCATTTGCACAAAGCTTTCTACTTTATCTGACAAATGCGGTACGGTGGTGATGCCGTTCATAATCACGACAGCTGGGACAATGTTGGCAATACGTCGGATGACACTATGCTGTGAAATAATTTCACTATTGGCAAAGGTCATTTTAGAAATCAGTTTGCGAATCCCGCGCACTACAATTTGCTTGGCAATAAAGTTGGCTAAAATTGCCAGTAGAATCACAATACTGAGTGAGGTCAGCATTTCTAACCAAGGGTATTGGTTATACCATTCCTGAATATTTTGAATAAAATTAAATTCTTGCAAAAGGTCCTCGCTTTAAGGTTGCTGATTTTCGTCTGCACGGCACTTAGAATTTTGGCCTGCAATTCACCTTAATTCTTCATTGATGTATGAAATTGTTAGATAGTGTATCGACTAAAGTTTAAATTTGAAGGCTGAGTAACTTTTTGCTACATTTCAATTATTTGTTTTTACTGAAAGTTTTCAATCAAGTTGCAGTCATAATAAAAAAGCCAGTACAGATACTGGCTTTGAATAGATACCTAGCATAAATACTTGCGTGATCTACCACATTAAATCATCTGGAATCACATAGGCTGCGTATGGATCTTCTTCATCTGTCGTGGCTTCATTTTTCTCGGCATTATTGACAATAATAAAGCCTTCCATTTTGCTATTAATACGTTCAGCTAAAGCTTTAGGCAGGAACGCATAACTGTCATTTTCTTTGGCAATCACCAAACTACCTGCCACGAGTGCATTGTAAATTTGTTGATTGATATACACTTTTTTAATCTTGCCATCTAAAAACTGATAAGCCACTTCACCATCGGTATCACGAATTTTATGCTGCTGAATCATTTGCATAATTGCTGCTTTCAGTTCTTTTTCCTGTAAAGCGGCTTTCTTTTCTTGCTCAATAGCTTGGTCTTTGGCGAGTTTTTCTTGCTGTGCCTGTGCAATTTTGGCTTTCACTTCAGCATCTTTACTTTCACCTGTGCGCTGTTCGTGTAAGGTTTGTTTAGACAGTTTTTTTGCTTTTTTATTATCCACTAAACCCGCTTTGAGCAATTGTGCCTGTAGTGCATTTTTAACCATGATAATTTCCGAAACTTAATGTTGAAGATGTCGATAGCGAAAATAAATAATCCAATACACCAAACTCAAACTTAGGCTGAGTCCTGCAGGTACCAGAAAAGAATTCAGTTTAAATGTAGGATAAATGGCTGCAGCGAGTAATCCACCCACAAAGAAACCAATTAAAATCAGTAGGTGTAAAACAATACGCCTTTTTTCAACTTGTAAGCCCCGCACTCGATAACCGAGAGCTAAGCCTAAATCGGTCAATACCCCAGATAAATGTGTGGTGCGGATGATGGTGCCTTTATAGTAGCTGATCATGGCATTTTGTATGCCCATGGCAACCGATGCCCAAAGCAGGGCATAACGTGGGAAATAAGGCAATAATGCCCAGCAGATTAAAATAAAAAATGCCACCAAACTCATGGGCAAACCATAACGACGCCCTAAGCGAAAATTGCTATTTCCTAAAATGACGCCGCTATAAAATGAGCCAATCACATAGCACAAAATCACCAGAAACAAGAAAATCATGGCTTCTGGTTTCCAGTCGATTAGCGCCATCGCCAAGATACTAACGTTACCAGTCATGTGCGAAACGGACTGGTGCAATACGGTCACCAATCCGAGTACGTTAATAATTCCAGCATTGACGGCTAGAAAAAAAGCACCAAATTGCACCCAAAGGGGTAAAGTTTGAAAAGGCATAATGGATGATTGCGTAAGTTTCCTAACGCATTGTATCTTAACTCAAACCACGGTCAACCGCAGTAGTAAATAGCACATCGGTAGATGAGTTAAGTGCAGTTTCGGTTGAATCTTGCAATACGCTAATGACCATACCAATTGCAACAACTTGCATGGCAATATCTGAAGAAATACCAAATAAGCCACACGCTACAGGAATCAGCAGTAACGAGCCGCCCGCAACGCCTGAAGCACCACAGGCCGACACCGTTGCAACCACAGATAAAATCAGCATGGTGCTAAAATCGACAGAAATTCCTAAAGTATTTACCGCAGCTAAGGTCAAAACGGTAATGGTGACCGATGCGCCTGCCATGTTAATTACTGCACCTAACGGAATTGCAACACTCGCGGTTGATTCCTGTACGCCTAAACGCTTGGCTAAGTCTAAATTGACAGGGATATTGGCTGCAGAACTACGGGTAAAGAAAGCAGTAATGCCACTTTCGCGTAAGCATTGAAAAACTAAAGGATAAGGATTGCTGCGGGTCACAAATGCCACCATGATTGGGTTGATGACCAACGCGACAAAGAACATCGTACCTAACAAGACTGCCAATAATTGAGCATAACTGGCTAAGGTGCTCAAGCCTGCATCGGCAAATGTCACGGCAACCAAGCCAAAAATACCGAAAGGCGCAAAGTTAATCACCAAGCGAATAACGCGATTGACTGCATTGGCTGCATCATTCAACAATGCTTTGGTGGACTCTGTAGCATGGCGGAAGGCAATCCCTAAAGCCACAGCCCAAGCCAAAATACCAATAAAGTTGGCTTCGGCAATGGCAACTACAGGGTTAGCAACAAAACTAAGTAAAAGATTTTTCAAAATTTCAGCAAGACTGCCCGGCGGGGTTAATTCTGACTGTGTTGCAACATCTAAAAATAATGTACTTGGGAAAAGTGAGCTTGCAATGACCGCACTGAGCGCAGCCAAGAACATACCAATCGCATACATCAGCATAATCGGTTTGATATAAGCATTGCTACTTCCAATTTTAAAATTGGCAATGGATGCCATGACCAAAATAAACACTAAAATTGGCGCAACAGACTTTAGGGCTTTAATAAATAAATCACCCAAAAGGCTTAAATAAGGCGCAGATTCTGGAAATAAAATTGCAACAGCCACACCGAGTACAATTGCAATCATAATTCGGGAGACTAAACTCAAACGCAAAAAAGCTGAAAACATACGAAAATAAGGTAAAAGAAAAGCGGCTATTTTATACTGAAATATCCATGTGCTTAAAAATAATTTTGATTTAAAAGTTAAGTCTATATTTTTAAAAGTGATATTTATTAAACTGTTTAAATTTCAGCAAGATAAAAGTACTCATTGATCAAAAAGTATGTGTGTTGAACATCCAGTTTTAAAGATAAAATTAAAGATCAATTTCTTGATCTTTAAGTCAGTTCAGGCGCAAGCTCTTGCATGGCTAAATAATGTGAAAAAAAAACTTTTCCATTTAAATGCTGCAAAAGTTTTGAGTGTTGTAATTTGTCCATTACCGGGCCTTTAATTTCAGAAAAATGCAGACAAATATTCAATTTTTTTAGTTCAAGATTTAAATCTTCCAGCATTTCGAGTGCGCTTAAATCAATACTGCTAATACTCGAACAATTCACCACTACATGCTTTAACTGAGGGTTTTGGCTGACTTGATTAATAAAAAAGCCTTTTAAAGTATTGGCATTTAAAAAGGTTAGATTTTCATCAATTCGCATGGATAGCACGTGTGGCGCGGTACGCACTTGATGCCGCTGAATATTACGAAAATGTTGTGTGCCTTCAAGTAAACCAATTACCGCAATATGTGGTCGGCTAATACGCCACAACATTAGAATAAAGGTGGACACAATTCCAATAATTAAACCTGTCGAAATATCAATCAATATGACGCCAAAGAACGTCACCCACATGGCTAGACCATCGGCTTTGGAATAACGCCAAGTTTCTTTAAAAGACTGAAACTCGACTAGTTTCCAAATTGAAACAATAATGGTTGCAGCCAAAACAGCCAGAGGTAAATCTTGGAAAAATCCCGTGAAGTATAAACTGACAATAACAATCACAATGGAGGTAAACACACCTGCCATGGGTGTTTTTGCACCTGCATCGGCATTCACGACGGTACGCGACAAACTGCCTGTGACGGGAAAAGAAGAGCTGACACCTGCGCCAAAATTGGCTAAACCGAGTGCAATGAGTTCCTGATTGCTATTTAAGTGACTGCGCTGTTGTAAGGCGGTGGCTTGTGCAATAGACAATGATTCTACAAAACTGATCATGGCAATCATGGCTGCGCCCGGAAGAAGCTGCAGAACGAGTTGTGTATTCCATTCAGGGAGATGAATAGGCGGGAATCCTGAAGGAATTTCTCCCACAGTTTTAATTCCGACTTGTTGCAAATGCAATGAATAAACCAAAGCAATCGAACCGATCACCAATACCAATGGCAAGGCTTTTAAGATAAAACCATTCCCTCGAACACGTTCACGAATGGCATTACTGTTGATGATTTTAGGGGCGTAAATTAGAAATAAAATGGCAGCAACACCCAAGAGCACGCTATAAAGATGGGTTTGTCCCACATATTGCCAAAAGCTGTATAAGAACTCGGGTAAGTTATTGGCTTTAAGGGGGATGTCTAAAAGAAATTTAAGCTGTCCAATCGCAATCATTAATGCAGAGGCAATAATGAAGCTTTTAATAACAGGATGGCTAATGAGTTGAATTAAAAAACCGAAGCGAAAAATCCCTAAAAGTAGCGAAATAATGCCGACCATCACAGCAAGTAAACAGGCTGCTTGAATATAAGCTGCCGAGCCGACTTCAAATAATGGATTGAGCGTCGCAAAGGTCATCATGGAAATAATGGCGACTGGGCCAATGGACAAGGTTGGACTGCCACCAACCAAGGCGTACATGATCATGGGGATCACGCTGGCATATAAACCCATGACAGGAGGTAAACCTGCAAGCATGGCATAAGCCATCCCTTGAGGTACAAGCATGGCAATGACGATAAACGCAGACAGCAGATCAGATTTCAATGTTTCTGCATTGTATTTTCGCAGCCATTGCCAAGCAGGCAGTACATGAGCCAAACGTGAATTGAAATCTGACATACTGAAATCTAAATCATAAATTTAGATATATTATGAACAAAAAATGCTAAGAAGTCTTTGAAATAGCAGGAGAGTATTCAAGTTTTATGGTGATGCCTGATAATACAGGCATTATCATTTAGTCCTGCGGGCAATAAAGTGCATATAGGGTATTAAGTACCTGCACCATTTTTTCATCTTTAATTGAATAAAAAATTTGCTTGCCATCACGGCGGGTATTCACCACATCACTTTTACGCAGCATCATTAATTGTTGCGATAAAGTAGGCTGATGAATTTGAGTTATTTCTTCAATTTGCGATACGTTTAATTCTTGTTGAGATAAATGACAAAGAATTAAAAGACGGTCACTATTCGCCAAAGATTTTAAAATTCCAACAACGGTATCCGCAGATTCACGCATTGATGTGATTTCAAGACCATCGTTCATTGTTTTATTTCTCTTAATTTACAGCTAACCCAATATATATTAGGCGGGAGTGGAAGATAAATTATATAACATAAATCATTATTTATATATGAGAACAAGTATCATTTAAGAAAAGATATCAGCCAATCATAAATAATGGCCTGATATTCTAATCAAAAAATTGATAAAAAAGTGGCTGAGTTACAATAAAACCTATTTTTTCACCTGTTCAAAACTTTTTAATTCTTTCTCACTAAATTCACTCGATGCAGCTAATAACTCGTGAATTTCTGGGTTATACCAAGCAAAGTATTCAGACATTTTGGCACTAAAAGTATCATCTAGGCTTATCTGCGCAGCATTGTGTTGCAACAAGGCTTGCTGATCTAAACTGCTGATAAAACTTTTTAAGGTGGCACTATCAAAATAATATGCAGACTTAAATTGTGCAGAATCTGCAGCGCGTTGTAATACGGTTTTGGTCATTTTTTCCAAAACTTTCAGATTTAAAGGGATGTGTGCGCTATAACGCTGCAAAAGCCCTTGAATCAATACGAAATTATTTAAACTTGGTTTTGCCAGTTCAGCTAAGGCATAGAGTTCATGCTGTGTAGCTGGGTTCGGCTGTAATTGCAGATTTGCTTCTGTAACCCAATTTTGCTGAATAAAGTACGCCACAATTTTTTCGATTTCTTGAGAAAGTTCTTGCGCCGTCCATGCCAAGAAAAACTCTTGCTTCAAATATGGATAAATCGCCTGCAGTTTTTGCATTAAATCTGCGCATGATAATGCTAAATTTTGTTCATTAAACTGCTGCACAATTAATGCTACACACGCAGGCAAAATAAAGCAGTGCAAAATATTATTGCTAAAATAGCTCAATAAGATTTTTTGGCTTTCTGCGACTCGAATCTGTTCTACACCATCTTGGTTATAACGCTCAACTTGTTTAAGTTTTAGCGCATATTCAATAATTTCTTGTGGATTTAAACCCGTAATAATCATACGTGGGTCGTAGCACAATTGTTTGAGCAAACGTCGATATTGTTCAATTCGGGCGAGCAGCTCATCTTGTTTCAATGCATGCTGATCGGCATTTAATAAAATCAGAGAGATGAGGGCGATTGGGTTAATCACCACCGCTTTATTGATATTTTCCAAGATTGCATGCGCAGTATGATCTACCGTGTGAATCACAGAGGTCGGTAGTTCATCATTTATGTTCAGTTTTACATCGCGTGCTTGGTTGGCAGTTAAAACATCATCTAAAAATACAGGTTCGCCAAAGTTGACATAGACCTGACCAAAGACTTTTTCAATTTTACGGGCAGAGTTTAAAATACCCCATAAAGATTCGGCTTCTTTCGGTTTGCCGTTTAATTCATTTAAATAAGATGTGCCTTCAATCAGTTTTTCATAACCAAAATACGTTGGAATAAATGCAATTGGTTTGGTTGCTCCGCGTAAATGGCTTTGAATGGTCATCGACAACATGCCTTTTTTCGGCGGTAACAATAAACCTGTACGTGAGCGTCCACCTTCAATGAAGTATTCGAGTGGGGTGTTGCGTGACAATAAACTGTGTAAATATTCTTTAAATACCGAGGTGTATAATTCATTGCCGCTGAAAGTACGGCGAATAAAATACGCACCTGCACCACGCATTAATTGACCCACAATTGGTAAATTTAAATTAATACCTGCTGCAATATGCGGCACCATCAAGCCACGATTAAAAATCACATAAGACAGCAACAAATAGTCGATGTGGCTACGATGACAAGGGGTATAGACGATTTCATAGTCTTTGGCGAGTTCGCGTACCGTGTCAAAGTGATGCACTTCAATGCCATCATAGAGCTGTGTCCAAAGCTTGGTCAGTGCCAGTTCAGCAAAACGCAAAGTCGAATAAGAAAAGTCCGATACAATTTCAGTTAAATAGCTTTTAGCACGGTTTTCTGCTTCAAACATACTGACTTTTTGTTCGATACTTTCTTTACGAATAGCTTGTTGTACTGCTTCACTTTTCATCAACGCATGAATCAAATTACGGCGGTCAGATAAGTCTGGGCCTAAAATCGCTTCTTTGTGTTGATTAAAATTGTGTTCCAGATGTTGCTCAATAAAGTGCGCAGGCGATAAGTGTGGTTGTTGTTGTGTGGCTTGTTCAATAAGCTGACGTAAGGAAATTGCTTTATGAAACTCGATGTAGTTATCACGTGAATAGAGCGAAATATTAATGGTTTGTTTAAGCTTGTTTGGCGTAGACCATGCATCGGCAAATAATGCTTTAAACCAAGAGTCTTCGTATTCGGGTGAACGTCCCCAAAGTACAGTTACGGGAACTAACAACACATCATGTTCAGGATGTTGCTCTAAGGTTTCAATGAGTCGAATCAATTTAGCAGAGTAGTGATAAGCACTGTGCTGTGGGTTTTTCTCACGCAAGACCAAAATGGAATCGTCTTCCTGATGCTCGGCAATGTTTAAAGGCGCATACACAGAAGGTAAACCACGAGATTGCGTCTGCTGATCAATCAATACGGTATTGCTGAGAGAGGCATCTTGCAGCACATAACAAAATTGTGTTTTTTCAGAGCTTTGTGCAACACGATGTTCTAATTCTGCAGTCGTGCCTAATACTTGTGGCGTCACAATCTTATCTAAGATTTTTTTAGTGAAATTACGATAAAGCTGACTGTAACGTTTATTAGACATTGCATTCCCTACATTTTGTTATGTGTTGCTATTGTCAAAAAATAAATAGCAAATTTCAAACCCAAGTGCCGAGAAAATCGACAATTAAACTGAGGTCGTCATCTCTTTATTCTAATTCGCATTTTGTTGAAAGCTAATCATATTTTTGTATAAAACAATTTTCGTGAAACATCGGCAAAAATTTTATAAAAAGGTATGATAATTTAAATTTTGTTTATATAGATATAACTTAGGGAATAATCATGACCACAGATGCAGCTTTTTCAACACCAGCAAATTTAGGGATTGCCGTATATAGCAATAATGCAGAAGCGATTGGTAACACGCCATTGGTACGCATTAACCGTTTAATTTCTGGCGATGCAACGGTTTTAGCCAAAGTGGAAAGCCGTAACCCTGCATTTTCTGTGAAATGCCGTATTGGTGCTGCTTTAATTGCCGATGCTGAAAAACGTGGCGTGTTAAAAGCAGGTATGCATATTGTAGAACCGACCAGTGGTAATACAGGAATCGCTTTGGCATTTGTAGCTGCAGCAAAAGGTTATGAGATTACACTAACGATGCCTGCAAGCATGAGTATTGAGCGCCGTAAGGTGTTGAAAGCGTTGGGTGCAAATTTGGTGCTGACTGAGCCTGCAAAAGGTATGAAAGGCGCGGTGGATGAAGCAGAGCGTTTGGCAACCGAACATCCTGAAACTTATTATTTGCCGCAGCAGTTTAATAACCCTGCCAATCCGCAAATTCATGAAGAAACCACAGGCCCAGAAATTTGGGCAGCAACAGGCGGCAAGGTCGATATTCTTGTTGCAGGTGTAGGTACAGGCGGTACGATTTCTGGTATTTCGCGTTATTTCAAAAAGGTAAAAGGTCAGGCATTGCATACTGTTGCAGTCGAGCCTGCTGAATCTCCAATTATCGCTCAGGCCAAGCGTGGTGAAGCCATTACGCCTGCACCACATAAAATTCAGGGGATTGGCGCTAACTTTATTCCAAAAAACCTAGATTTAGATTTGGTGGATGAAGTGATTGCGATTGAAAGTGCTGAAGCAATTGACTGGGCGCGTAAAACAGCAACCCAAGAAGGTATTTTAGTCGGTATTTCAAGTGGTGCAGCAATGGCTGCTGCTGCAAAATTGGCGGCACGTCCTGAAAATGCAGGTAAAAATATTGTGGTGATTTTACCTGACAGTGGTGAGCGTTATTTATCTTCAGTATTATTTGAAGATATTAGTGCAGAATGATGTGTCTTTAGACAGTCAAAAGAATTTGAAAAATCCCAAAGTTTGAACTTTGGGATTTTTTATTTAGAGAATAAATTTATGAGGTGAGTTAATACGTTCTGAAAAGCAAATTTCTTTCTACTTAGACGCTAATATTTAGCGGGATCAGCAATGAATCCAACGAAGCTAACTATGTAAAAATCAAACAATCGCAGATACTTTATCTGGCGTCATCAGTGCTTGATTAATATATAGCTTGATTAAGCGTTCACGTGACCCAATAGCTTTTTGATAATGGGTAGAATTGAGTAATAACGACGCACCATAAGTTACTGTCCAAATATAAGACAGATAATCACGGATCGACATCGCGCTGTTAAAGGACTCTAAATAGGCTTGGGTGATGTCCTTAATTTCTAAAATACGCTGCTCACGAATATCGTATAACTGTTCAAACAATTCATTTAGTTTACGTTCATTATTGGTTAAGCGTTCTTCAATCGAGTGCAGCAAAATCGTACGGTTGGAATTAAGCATGTTATACAGCATGTACTGCGAAACATAAGTTTGAAAGTTATGGTGATACTGTTTGGAAATATCCAATAAACGCTGTTCATTTAAAATAATTAACTCTAAATAGAGCTGATTTTTACTTTTGAAATATTTATAAATTGTGCCTTTGGCAATATCTAACTCTGCAGCCAACTCACTTAATGTAATATCATTATGATTTTCCAGTAATAAAACCTCAGCCATTGCCAAAATTTTCTCTTTACGACGTCGGAAATTTTCTTGGCGTAGAGTCGTCATCAATCAATATTCCAATTACAACCAATTAAGCATGTTGGAGTCTAGTGCAGTTTGAGCAACTTGAAAATAGCACCAAGGTCTTGAAAAGGTAAGTTTTAACGTATGTTCATCAGTGAACCAATGAATTTAAAAAATATCATGTGAAAAATAGCACAATCCATAAGCCAAATCGGTTGTCAATAAAACTGAACCAAACAGGTCATTTTAGTGAAATAAAATTGGATTTCTAAAACTTTTATTCTATTTTTCATAAGCAAGGCCTAAAAGTCTAAGATCAATCAAGCATAGCAATTCAGCACTTTGCGAGATTGCAATGCTCATCTTTTGATTTACATTTAACGTGAATTACTTGCTAACTCACAGGGATGTTATTTGTAATTTTAAAAAGCATGGCTTTTACGGTAATCACTTTAAAAAGACGGTAATAAGGGACTAAAAATGATTGTAATTGTAGATGCTGTACGTACCGCAATGGGCGGCTTTCAAGGTTCACTGGCAAGTTGTACAGCACCCGATTTAGGCGCGGTTGCAATTCAACACGCAGTTGCACGTGCAGGTTTAAGTGGGACTGACATTGATGAAGTAATTTTTGGTTGTGTATTGCCTGCAGGTTTGAAGCAAGGCCCTGCACGTCAGGCGATGCGTCAAGCGGGTTTACCC
Organism: Acinetobacter sp. YH12095; assembly: GCF_013419245.1. Lineage (NCBI taxonomy): Bacteria > Pseudomonadati > Pseudomonadota > Gammaproteobacteria > Moraxellales > Moraxellaceae > Acinetobacter > Acinetobacter sp. YH12095. The sequence continues at coordinate 38,911 of NZ_VPAL01000016.1, read as the reverse complement.
GATAGTACAGGTGCAACCACCATCAATAAAATTTGTGGCTCTGGCATGAAAGCTGTTATGCAGGCAGCCGATGCTATTCAGGCAGGTTCAGCGCAGATTGTGGTCGCTGGCGGTATGGAATCTATGTCGAATGCGCCGTATTTGCTAGATAAAGCACGTGCAGGTTTCCGTATGGGACACGGCAAAGTCACAGACCACATGTTTCAGGAAGGTTTAGAAGATGCTGAAACAGGCTTGTCGATGGGCGTGCTGGCGCAAGACATGGCAGACAAGAAAAACTATACCCGTGAGCAGCAGGATGAATACGCAATTCGCTCTTTAAACCGCGCGGTAGAAGCCATTCAAAACGGTTATTTTAAAAATGAAATCGTGCCTGTCACTGTTCATTCACGTAAAGGTGATGTGATTGTCGATCAGGATGAACAACCGTTAAATGCCAAAGTCGATAAAATTAGCAGTTTGCGTCCCGCATTTAAAAAAGATGGCACGATTACAGCCGCCAATGCCAGCTCTATTTCAGATGGCGCATCTGCTCTGGTGATTACATCAGATGTGGTTGCGGCAGAGCGTGGCTTAAAACCGCTTGCAAAAGTTGTGGCATACGCGACACATTCACAACATCCTTCTGAGTTTACTCTTGCTCCTGTAGGGGCGATTCAAAAAGTGCTAGATAAAGCAGGGTGGTCGGTTGCCGATGTAGATTTGTGGGAAATTAATGAAGCCTTTGCCATGGTAACCATGCTTGCGATAGATGCTTTTGATTTAGACCCTGCCAAAGTGAATATTCAGGGTGGTGCATGTGCTTTGGGGCATCCTCTAGGTTCTTCAGGTTCACGTATTATTGTGACGCTCATTCATGCATTGCAACGTATAGGCGCGAAAAAAGGCGTGGCATCTTTATGTATTGGCGGTGGTGAAGCCACAGCGATTGCGGTGGAGTTAGTTTAAGTCCAGCTCGTCTAACTGCAGATTCATCTATAAAAAATAGAGTTCTCGAAAGAACTCTATTTTTTTAACTTTTAACTTATTAACAATAACAATGAAGTTTTATGCTTGGATAAACTGCTTCACTGCTTGGTTAAATTCATTTGGCAATTCTACGTTAGAAATGTGCGATGCATTGATTTCAAACAATTGGCTATTGGCAATACGTTCAACCATAAATTGACCATCGACAACTGTTGTCACAGGGTCTTGCTGACCTGCAACCACTAAAACAGGCACAGTGATGTCTTTAAGTTGTTCACGTACATCCGCTTTAGCCAAAGCTTCGCAACAGCTCGCATAACCTTCGGCGCTGCCAGCTGCCAAGTCGTTTTGAAGATTGTTGACCACTGTCGCGTTGCTTTGGATAAAGGGTTCAGTAAACCAGCGTGATGCTGCAGTCGAAGCAATCGGTTGTAAACCTTGTTCACGTACCAATGCGGCACGGTCATTCCAAGCCTGTTCTTGACCAATTTTTGCCGCAGTATTACACACCACCACCTGATTAAAACGTTCAGGGCGATGAATCGCTAACCATTGACCTGTTAAACCGCCCATAGAAATACCACAGAATGCCGCTTTTTCAACATTTAAGTGATCGAGTAGATTTACAACATCTTGACCCAATTGATCAATGCTATATGGACCTTGCGGAGCTGATGATGCACCGTGACCACGTGTGTCGTAGCAAATTACAAAAAAGTCTTGCTGGAAAAAATCAATCTGTGCTTGCCACATTTTGAAGTTTGTACCCAGCGAGTTTGAAAAAATCAGTGCAGGTTTTGTAGCATCACCAAAAGTTTGGTAATTGATTTGCGCATCATTTGAGGTAAAAGTTGGCATTTTTTTTAAATCCTTAATCTTATAAATCCCCCTAAATCCCCCTTTATGAAAGGGGAACTTTTAATGAGGATTAAACACGTTCAATAATCAAAGCAATACCTTGACCAACACCAATACACATTGAACATAAACCGTATTTACCGCCAGTTTGTTCAAGTTGGTTCAGTGCTGTAGTGACTAAACGCGCACCAGATGCACCAAGTGGGTGACCTAAAGCAATTGCACCACCGTTTGGATTGACTTTCTCTGAACCATCTTCAATGCCTAAGTCACGAGTACATGCTAATGCTTGTGCAGCAAAGGCTTCGTTCAGTTCAATCACGTCCATTTGTTCAATGGTCAAACCTGTTTGTGCCAACAATTTTTTGATTGCAGGCGCAGGACCAAAGCCCATAATACGTGGTTCAACACCAACAACAGTTGAAGCAATGATTTTGGCACGTGGTTTTAAGCCGTGTTGTGCAACCGCTTCTTCAGAAGCAATCAGTAGGGCAGCCGCACCATCGTTAATACCTGACGCGTTACCTGCAGTCACAGTACCGTCTGCTTTTACCACTGGCTTTAATTTTGCCAATGCTTCTGCTGTGGTTGATGCACGTGGATGTTCGTCTGCAGCAACAACGACAGGCTCGCCTTTACGTTGTGGAATTTCCACTGCAATAATTTCTTTGTCAAAGAAACCGCGTGCTTGTGCAGCAGCAGTACGTTGTTGGCTGGTTAGAGCAAACAAGTCTTGATCGGCACGGTTAATATTGAACTGTTCCGCTACATTTTCAGCAGTTTGCGGCATAGTTTCTACGCCGTACATTTCTTTGAGTTTCGGGTTAATGAAACGCCAGCCCATTGTGGTGTCTTCAATTTTTTGACTACGACCATAAGCAGATTCTGATTTACCCATCACAAATGGAGCGCGGCTCATTGATTCAACACCACCTGCAATAATCAGGTTTGCTTCACCTGCTTTAATTGCACGTGCGGCCATTGCAATTGCGTCTAGCGATGAACCACATAAACGGTTTACAGTGGTTGCTGGCACTTGGTACGGTAAACCTGCTAAAAGTGCAGACATACGACCCACGTTACGGTTGTCTTCACCTGCTTGGTTGGCACAGCCGTAAATCACGTCATCAACTTGTTCCCAGTTTACAGATGGATTGCGTTGCATAAGTGCTTTGATCGGTAATGCGCCTAAGTCATCAGCACGGACTGGAGCTAAACCACCTGCATAACGACCAAATGGGGTACGGATGGCATCGACGATATATGCGTTTTTCATATTTTATTTTCCAAATATCTTAATCTCTCCCAACCTCCCTTTAAAAAAGGGAGGAGATTCCCACCTAAAATTACTTGATGGAAGTCCCCCTTTGAAAAAGGGGGATTTAGGGGGATTAAAAATTATATTTAAAGACGATTAAGCCTGAGTCGCATCAATCAGCTTTGCACCAGTCAATGACTGTAATTCCTCAAAGCTCAAGCCTTCAACTTTTTCAAGAACTTTCATGCCTTCAGGAGTTACGTCAATCACACATAAGTCAGTGTAAATGCGGTCTACACATTTCAAGCCAGTTGCTGGGTAAGTCAATTCAGCCACGATTTTTGGTTCACCTTTTTTGGTGACGTGATCGGTTGTGATAAAGACTTTTTTCGCACCAACGGCTAAGTCCATTGCGCCACCAACAGCAGGAATCGCATCTGGCGCACCTGTGTGCCAGTTTGCCAAGTCGCCATTTTCAGCCACTTGGAATGCACCCAATACTGCGATGTCTAAGTGACCGCCACGCATCATGGCAAAAGAGTCACCATGATGGAAGAATGAGCCGCCTGTTAGCATGGTCACGAATTCTTTACCTGCGTTGATTAACTCAGGGTCTTCTTCACCTGCAGGAGGTGGTGGACCGAAAGCCAATAAACCGTTTTCAGAGTGTAAGAATACGTCTTTGTCTGAAGGCAGGTAGTTTGAAATTTTAGTTGGTAAGCCAATGCCGAGGTTGACATAAGCACCGTCTGGAATGTCTTGTGCCACACGTTCAGCGATTTGATCACGTGTTAATTTGGTATAGCTCATGATGTTCTCCTTCACGTGACAGTTATGCAGATTGTTCAGGTTGTTTTGCGCCAACGGCAACAACGTGCTGAACGAAAATACCCGGAGTGATGATGTGTTCAGGATCTAACGCGCCTAACTCAACCACTTCAGAAACCTGTGCAATTGTCACATCGGCAGCCATCGCCATGATTGGGCCAAAGTTACGTGCAGATTTACGGTACACCAAGTTACCCCAACGGTCGCCTTGCTGTGCTTTAATTAAAGCAAAGTCTGCGCGGATTGGGTTTTCTAGTACGTAGTCTTTACCTTCATAATTTAAGGTTGGTTTGCCTTCTGCAAGTAAAGTACCAAAACCTGTAGGGGTATAGATTGGACCTAGACCCATACCTGCAGCCTGAATACGGCATGCCAAGTTACCTTGCGGCACCAGTTCAAGCTCGATTTTGCCTGCGCGGTAAAGTTCATCAAATACCCAAGAGTCAGACTGACGTGGGAATGAACAGATAATTTTACGTACCGCGCCAGCTTTTAGCAGTTTCGCTAAACCGTAGTCACCATTACCTGCGTTGTTGTTTACAATAATTAAATCTTTGATGCCAAGTTCAATCAAACCATCAATGAGTTCCGCTGGCTGACCTGCGGTACCAAAACCACCAATCATGATGGTTGAACCATCTTTAATTTGCGAAAGGACTTCTGTTAAAGAAGTTTGACTTTTATCAATCATAATGTGTCCTAGACAATTGCCTGTCCATTAACTTTTGGAACTTTGAGTTGAAGGTAGGGGTGCTGCTGAGTTGTCGCGTTTGGTTAATACCCAATGTGCGATCAAACCAATACAGATGCCCCAAAATACAGAACTTAGCCCTAAAAACTGCATGCCAGAGGCAGTTGCTAAAAAGGTGATGAGGGCTGCATCACGCTGTGATTCTTTACTCATTGCAACTGAAATATTGGTGGCAATTGCACCCAAAAGTGCAAGTCCAGCCAAAGCTGCAATCAGTTCTTTGGGCAATAGGCTAAATAGCATGACGATGCTACCCGCAAATAACCCACCTAAAATATAGAAAATACCGTTTGCAACACCTGCAATATATCGCTTTTCTTTCAGTTCGTGCGCATCTTTACCTAAGCATAATGCTGCAGTAATAGAGGCAAGTACAATGGTAATTCCTCCCACACACGCAACGGCAAGAGAAGCGATACTGGTCGCACTAATAATAGGCTTAGCAGGCATGTCATAACCGCTAATTTTAATAATTGCCATACCCGGTAAAAACTGCCCAGACAAGCTGACTAAAATTAAAGGTAATGCCAAGTTTAAGGTTGAATTCCACGTCCATTCAGGAACAATAAACTGTGGAATTGCCAAACTAAAATTGGTGGTGACAGGGTTAATTTTACCGAGCATTAAGCTGAGTATAATGCCTGCAGCAAGCACCCAAATCATGGCATAACGTGGACTAAAACGCTTTGCCAATAAAAATACCGCCAGCATCCCAAATACAATGTATGGCAGGGTATCGGTTGCAGTAAATAAGCCTAAGCCAAATTGAACCAAAATACCTGCCATCATGCCTGCTGCGACTTCTTGCGGAATCCAAGACAGGAGTTTGTCAAAATAACCTGTGATTCCAATCAAAAAAATCATTACAGCAGAGGTGATGTAGGCTGCAACTGCTTCATTCAGAGTAATATCGGGAAACAGTGTGACCAGCAATGCGGTACCGGGTGCAGACCAAGCGGTGACCACAGGTACTTTGTATTTAATGGATAAAAAGATACCTGCGACAGCAGCACCAATAGAAATTCCCCAAATCCATGAAATCATCATGTCTGGGGAAACTTGGGCTTGCTGTGCCGCTTGGAAAAAGATGATCAATGGCCCTGAATAGGAGATCAGCACTGCTAAGAATCCTGCAACAGTGGCTGAAATTGACCAGTCATTTTTTAAAGTTTGGAACAGGTGACTCATTGACGATTTGCCTCCTTGCGTCAAGCAATGATCCTGTTGAAGTTGGTCATGATCTTGGCTTAGCCCTGATCACCACCACCTACAGGTACAACAGTACCTGTCATGTACGATGATTCATCAGAAGCAAGGAATAAAATCGCATTCACTTGTTCCTGAATGGTGCCGTAGCGACCCAAGAAGGTACGATCAATGGTTTGATCGACTACTTGTTGCATCCACTCTTTTTCAGATTCTGAAAGTGGGTTGGCATTACGAGGCACTTTACGTGGTGGCGCTTCTGTACCGCCAGTTGCAATGGCATTGACACGAATACCATCTTTGGCATGTTCAAAGGCGAGGGAAGCCGTTAAACCGTTTACACCACCTTTAGACGCCGAATATGGCACGCGGTTAATACCACGTGTTGCAATTGAAGATACGTTTACAATGGTACCTTTCTGGTTTTTCACCATTTCAGGCAATACTGCGCGGCAGCACCACATAGTAGGGAACAATGAACGATTCACTTCTTTGATAATTTCTTCTTCAGAAAATTCTTCAAAAGGTTTCATCCAAATTGCACCGCCTACGTTGTTGATGAGCACATCAACACGACCATAGGTTTCAAGTGCTTTAGCAACCACGGATTCTGCACCTGCAAAAGTTTCAAGGTTGGCTTTTACGGTTACTGCATCGCCACCATGTTCTTCAATTTCGGCCAACACTTCTTCTACATAGGGAGAAAGGTCTGCCATAACCACTTGGGCACCTTCACTTGCCACTTGTAAAGCCACACCGCGACCAATGCCTTGAGCGGCACCAGTCACGATTACAACTTTGTTTTCAAATCTTTTTGTGCGATTCATTTTATTCTCCGACTGCGTTTATTGAATGTCTAACAAACTTAGTTGGCAGAGAATTTTTCAAATAAGAAGCTAGCAGGTTTAACGCCTTCAGCATCTAACCAACCGCGTACCGCTTCTACCATTGGTACTGGACCACATAAGTAGATGTCTACATCACCACCGTTAAGCCATTCGTTTTCGATATGACCTGTAACATAACCCTTACGCTCATGTGCAGATTCTGGGTTAGCGACTACAGTGCGATATTCGAACCAAGAGAATTTGTCTTGAAGTTCGTTTAATTTTTCAATTGCAACCAAGTCAAAATCATTGGTTACACCAAATACTAAACGTATTGGATGTTCTGAACCTTTTTCTTCAAGCACTTGCAGCATAGACATGAATGGTGCAATACCTGTACCGCCTGCTAACATCACTACTGGACGAGCAACGTTACGTAAGTAGAAGCTACCAAATGGACCCGTAAAGGTCATTTTGTCGCCAGCTTTGGCATTTTGGCTTAAGAATTCGCTCATTTTGCCGTTTGGTACGTTACGTACTACAAAACCAGTTAAGCGGTTACCAGGCTTAGAGCTGAAAGAATATGAACGGGTTTCTGTTGTACCAGGAATACCCACATTCACGTATTGACCTGCAAGGAAGTGAATGTCTGGTTGACCTTCATCTAACTGAATGTCAAAAGTAATGGTCGAGTCAGATAAGTTTTCGACACGAGCCAAAGTACCTTCAAATGCATGAATTTCAGTTTTACATACATCAGAAGTTGCTTGAATTTGGAATACTGCGTCAGAAGTTGGTTTACATTGGCATGCAAGAATGTAGCCTTGTTCAGCTTCTTCTGGTGTCAATGCATCTTCAATATAAGTTTCTTCAGGCATGTCATACGAACCTGATTCACAAAACGCACGGCACGTTCCACATGCACCGTCACGGCAGTCCAAAGGAATATTGATCTTTTGACGGTAAGCTGCGTCTGACAGTGTTTCACCATCTGTAACAGAAATAAAACGTGTAACGCCATCTTCAAATTGAAGTGCAACATTGTGGTTTGACATGGCTGAATATCCTATATAAATCTTTGAAACTAGACCTCTCAGCCAAGATTCCATCTGGCTGAAAGGTTTTTACCTTGCTGTAAATGAATACAGTCTTAGAGGTGGTAGATATCGATTACTTGGTTGATGTAATCGTTTTTCAGCACCACGTACTTGCTTAAAATTTGCGGTTTGTCGCCAGAAAAATCGATTTCATAGCGTGACATACCAAAGTAGCTGTAGTTAGTTTTGTAACGGAAACTTAAAGTGTTCCAGTTAAAACGTACAGTGACTTTATCGCCATCACGTTCAACAATTTCAATGTTGCTGATGTTGTGGCTTGTGCGTGTATCTGGCATGGTTGCAGATGAACGCTCAGTTTTGATACGGAACACACGGTCTTCTAAACCTTGACGGTCTGGATAGTAAATCAAAGAGATTTCAGACTGTGGATCTGTGGTTAATTGGTCATCGTCATCCCAAGCTGGCATCCAGAAAGAAGCAGTAGGAGCGTAGCACTGTAACCACTCATCCCATTGCTCATCATCTAAAAAGCGAGCTTCTTGATAAAGGAACTGCGCAACTTTTTCTAAAGTGATGTCGCTCATGCGTTTTCTCCTTCAGTAGATGCCGCAATTTCTTTTTCAGTTGCGATGCCTTGTTTGATGAGTTCTAACCAGTGTTGGTGCTGAGCAAGGTATAAACCTTCGTCTTCAGTTTTAATACCAGACAGTTTTGGTTTTAAACCAATTTCGTTGGCTGCATCGTCTGGACCTTGGATCCAATGCTTAGAGCCACGGCACATATCGTTCCACTCAAGTGCGATACCTGCGTAGCCAACTTGACATGCACGGAATTCTTCAAGATCGTCTGGGGTTGCCATACCTGATGCGTTAAAGAAATCTTCGTATTGACGGATACGGCGTGCGCGTGCTTCTGGCTCTTCACCTACAGGTGCGATACAGTAAATTGTCACTTCAGTCTTATCGACAGAAAGAGGACGTAACACACGAATTTGTGAACCGAACTGATCCATGAAGTACACGTTTGGATAGATACACAAGTTACGTGAACGCTCGATCATCCATTTCGCCATTGCTTCACCGAATTGCTCGGTGTATTCATCTTTCTTGGCAAAGTTAGGACGGTCTTCTGGGTTAGCCCATTGAGTCCAAAGGAGCATGTGACCATTTTCAAAGCCGTAAGAACCACCGCCTTGTTTGCCCCATGAACCTGCGCTCATTGCACGGATGTTATCGCCAGCTTCTTTTTCTTTACGTTGCTGAGTTGTTGCAGCGTAGTTCCAGTGTACTGCAGACACGTGGTAACCATCGGCACCGTTTTCAGCAGTTAACTTCCAGTTACCTTCATAGGTGTAAGTCGAAGAACCACGTAAAACTTCAAGACCTTGTTGAGATTGACCCACAATCATGTCAATGATTTTAGTCGCTTCGCCTAGGTATTCTTCTAAAGAAGGAACATCTGGGTTTAAGCTACCAAACAAGAAACCTTTATAGCTTTCAAAGCGGGCAACTTTTTTCAAGTCGTGTGAACCGTCTTTGTTAAAGCAATCTGAATAACCTGCATCTGCTGGGTCTTTTACTTTTAACAACTTACCAGAGTTGTTGAAAGTCCAACCGTGGAATGGGCAAGTATAAGTTGCTTTGTTACCACGCTTGTAACGACATAATTGTGCACCACGGTGTGAACACGAGTTGATCATGGCATTCAATTCGCCATTGCGGTTACGCGCAATGATGATTGGCTGACGACCAATGTAAGTGGTGTAGTAGTCATTGTTGTTTGGAATTTGGCTTTCATGTGCCAAATAAACCCAGTTGCCTTCAAAAATGTATTTCATTTCTAGGTCAAACAGGGCTTGGTCTGTGAATACTGAACGGTGTAATTTAAATTCACCAGATTCAAAATCATCAACCAATAATTCGTCAATACGGTCTAAGTGGCTAGTATTGATAACAGGAATACGAGGCATGTCCTTTCTCCGACTTTCCAAGGAGGGCAGTCATCGGGATGGGGCAACGACCACATCCCGATTCCATTTCAAATTATGCGCTTGCGCGGCGACGTTCAACTTCAGTAGAAGGAACGCCAGCTTGATCTTTCTGAAGAACAATGTTGAACTGGATGTGTTTGAAAGGACCTTTCAGACCACGTTTTGCAATTTCAGCTTCATCAGTCACGTCAACCGCAGTTGCCACCAGACCTTCACGAGTCGCGAATGCAAAGTCATCCCACAGGTATTGGTCGCCTTCAATATTGAATTGAGTAGTCAGCTTGCGGTAACCTGGTGCAGATACGAAGTAATGTACGTGCGATGGACGGTTACCGTGACGGCCTAGCTTGTCCAGTACAAACTGAGTTGTACCTTCTGGAGGGCAGCCATAACCCACTGGCATTGTCGTCAATGCAGTATATTGACCATCGGCAGCGGTAATGATGCTGCGACGCAGGTTAAAGTCTGACTGTGACTTGTCAAAGAATGAGTAGTTGCCCAGGCTGTTGGCATGCCAGATTTCAACTTTAGCACCTTCAACACGGTTGCCGTCAGTATCAGTCACTGTACCTTCAATGATCAGCGTCGGGATTTTGCCTTCTTCAGAACCATCGTCCATACGCGCAAAGCTTACTGTTTCAGGTGCGCCAGAGACATAAAGTGGACCTTCAATCGTACGTGGCGTACCGCCAGTAATGCCTGCTTTAGCATCCGCTTCATCAGCACGTAAGTCTAGGTAGTGTTCCAGACCCAAACCTGCAGCCAATAAACCTAATTCGTTCGCTTGACCGGCATCAGTAAAGTATTCCAGACCTTTCCACAGTTCTGACTGAGAAATATCAAGATCTTCGATCGCTTGGAAAAGGTCACCCAATAAACGCACAACAACTTGTTGTACACGTTCATCTACAGGGCCTGTCGCTGTATCAACGTTCATTTGCTTAACTAATGCATCAATTTCTTGGCGATTCATTTTCATTCTCCTTGGAGGTGTGCTTTGGTGGCGAATATCTCTGGACTAAAAACGAGATAATTGGCTGCCACTTTCCTTGTTTACTTGGTTTGCTAAATGTTTACTTTGGTGCTGGAGTAAGGTGCTTACTCCAGTTTCCGAATTAAATCAGGTGTCATCTTCACGAATTGATGAAGGGTGGCGGTTCAATGCCATCACTTCAATATTCATGTAAGGGTAGAGCGGAAGACCTTGCAGAATGTTGTGCAGTTCTTCATTGCTCTCAACATCAAAAATACTGATGTTTGAATACTGGCCAGTAATACGCCAAATATGACGCCATTTACCTTGACGCTGTAATTCCTGCGAATATGCTTTTTCAACGGCTTTAATTTCGTTAGCAGTTTCTGCTGGCATATCCAATGGAATGTTTACATCCATACGTACGTGGAAAAGCATGGGTTTCTCCTAATTACTGACGACGCAAGTTGTCAATTTTGTCTTCATCCAACTCAATACCTAAACCTGCACCTGTTGGAAGGTGTAATTCAAAGTCTTGGTACTGAAGTGGAGTTTTTAAAATTTCTTCGGTCAGCAATAACGGACCAAATAATTCTGTGCCATAAGCTAAATTCTGGAAGGTCGAGAACACATGCGCAGATGCAATCGTGCCGACAGGGCCTTCAAGCATTGTGCCGCCATATAGGTCGATGCCTGCCAACTGTGCAATTGTTGCAACTTCACAACCTTCGATTAGACCCGCAGATTGGGCAACTTTAACTGCAAATACAGATGCAGCATTACGTTTTGCCAATTGATAAGCGCTTTGTGGGCCCATCAATGATTCATCTGCCATGATGGCAATATCAAATTTACGTGTTAAACGCTCCATGGCATCAATGTTGTCAATTGCACATGGTTGTTCAATTAAATCGACACCACCATCTTGTAAAAGCTGGATGCCTTTAATTGCTTCAAGTTCTGACCAAGCACGGTTTACGTCTACACGAATAGAAACGTCTTTACCCAATGCTTGTTTGATTGCCAATACGTGTTCTACATCTTGCTCTACTGGGCGTGAACCGATTTTGAGCTTGAATGTGTTGTGGCGTTTAGCCGCAATCATTTTTTGTGCTTCAGCGATGTCTTTTTCTGTATCGCCAGATGCAAGTACCCATAACACAGGAACCGAGTTGCGTAGGCGACCACCTAAAATTTCACTTAAAGGTTGGTTTAAGCGCTGCGCTTGAATATCTAATAAAGCAGTTTGAATGGCACATTTCGCGAAACGGTTGCCATTGATATTCTTTTTAATGACCTGTAAAGTTTGCGCAACATTCAAGCCAGCTAAAGTTTTTAGCAATGATGCGAAATATGTTTCGATATTGGTTTTTACGCTTTCTGGGCTTTCTTCACCATAGCCCAAGCCGCCAATCGTGGTTGCTTCGCCCCAGCCAACAAAACCATCTTCAGTGGTGATTTTGACTAATACAAGGGTTTGGGTTTGCATGGTTGCAACCGCCATCTTGTGTGGACGGATGGTTGGTATTTCCACCAGCAAAGTTTCTACTGACTTATACATGGTTTGCCCTTCATATCATTGCTTTATTACAGTTATGTGATATACCTTAAAAGAATAAATTGCATTGGTCGAAGATCAAATATGCATTTTTTTATACTTAAAAGGTATTTTGAGCTATGGAACTCAGACATTTACGTTATTTTGTTGCTGTTGTAGAAGAGCAAAGTTTCACCAAGGCAGCAGAAAAACTCTTTATTGCTCAACCACCTTTGAGCAGACAGATCCAAAATTTAGAACAAGAGCTTGGAATTCAACTATTTGAGCGTGGAAGTAGACCGCTTAAGACCACCGAAGCAGGCCAATTCTTTTACCAACATGCCGTTAAACTTTTGTCTAATGCGGAAGAAATCAAGTCGATGACAAAACGTGTCGGTATTGCTGGTCGTACTGTGACTATTGGCTTCGTTGGTTCTTTATTGTTCGGATTATTGTCAAGAATTGTGTATTTGTTTAAGCAGCAGCATCCGCATTTAAAAATAGAAATGGTGGAAATGACCACCAATGACCAAATTCAGGCACTTAAAGAAGGGCGTATAGATGTTGGATTTGGACGCTTAAGAATTTCTGATCCTGCAGTTAAACGTATCTTATTACGTGAAGAACGCTTGATGGTTGCAGTACATTCGAGCCACCCATTTGCGGCACAAAAAGAAGGTGTATATTTGGCGGATGTTGTTGATCAACAACTATTTTTATATCCAAATCACAACAAGCCAAACTTCTCTACCCAAATTCGTGGCGTGTTTTCTGAGTATGGTTTAGAACCTCGCAAAATTCGTGAAGTGCGTGAATTACAATTGGCGTTGGGTTTTGTTGCTGCAGGTGAGGGCTTGTGTATCGTGCCAGAAAGCGCACAAAATATTCATTTGGCACATTTGCACTTTATACCTTTATTAGATGACTCGGCTGTAAGTCCTGTGTTTATGGCAATTCGTAATATGGATGAAAGTGAAGACATTCGATCTTTGTTTGACTGCATTTATCAAGTTTATGATTTGGAAGCATTTACTTATGATCGCAATGTATTCTAGTAAAGCCATATAAAACAAATATTTATAACTATATTTTTTATATAAAAGCACAGATATTTTTAACAAAATACTGTTATGTGAATTGCCTGAAAAAACTTTTTTAAGCATCACATTACAGTATTTTTTTCGCCTTGTTATTTTTATCTATTTTAAAATCAATATCTTACAAATTATAGACTTTTTAGGTATGTATCCATGCCTATTCAGTTTTGGACAAATTTTAACTTATTATTCATTGTGTGCATCTGAGTTGGAGTAACGGACTTCACAATTAGGAGGTGAAGCAAGATGCAAAGCAATAAAATTAATATTAATACCTTGATTGACGAGGCCAAGTTCACGCCATTCCATTGGGGCGTATTGTTTTGGTGTTTGATGATCATTATTTTTGACGGTTACGATTTGGTCATTTATGGGGTTGCATTACCATTACTTATGCAAGAGTGGGCGCTCAGTGCGGTACAAGCAGGTTTACTGGCCAGTACGGCATTGTTTGGCATGATGTTTGGTGCCATGACCTTCGGTACGTTATCGGACAAGTTGGGTCGTAAAAAAACCATTATGATCTGTGTGGCTATTTTTAGTGGCTTTACCTTCTTTGGCGCATTTGCGACTAACCCTGTTGAATTTGGTATTTTACGTTTCCTTGCAGGCTTAGGTATTGGCGGTGTAATGCCAAACGTAGTGGCATTAATGACTGAATATGCGCCAAAGCGTATTCGTAGTACTTTAGTTGCACTTATGTTCAGTGGTTATGCGATTGGTGGTATGACATCAGCATTGTTGGGTGCATGGTTAGTGCCAGAGTTTGGTTGGAAAATCATGTTTTACATCGCAATTATTCCATTGGTGGCTTTACCATTAATTTGGAAATTCTTGCCTGAGTCACTCATGTATTTGACCAACAAGAAAGAAATTGAGCAAACTCGCAGCATTGTGCAAAAAATTTCACCAAGCCAACAATTAAATGGTGACACTGAGTTTGTACTGAATGAAGTGACTAAAGGCGATGAAGCACCTGTAAAAGCATTGTTCCAGCAAGGCCGTATGTTCAGTACGTTCATGTTCTGGATCGCATTCTTCATGTGCTTGTTAATGGTTTATGCTTTGGGCAGCTGGTTACCAAAATTAATGATCCAAGAAGGTTACTCACTTGGTGCAAGTATGATCTTCTTATTCGCCTTGAACATTGGTGGGATGATTGGCGCGATTGGTGGTGGTGCGCTGGCTGACCGTTTCCATATCAAAAAAGTACTGACCATTATGTTTATCTGTGGTGCAGCAGCGTTAATTCTACTTGGTTTCAACAGCCCGCAAATCGTGTTGTATACCTTAATTGCAGTTGCAGGTGCAGCGACAATTGGTTCACAAATCTTGCTTTATACTTTCGTCGCACAATATTACCCATCTACTGTACGTTCTACAGGTATGGGCTGGGCGTCAGGTATTGGTCGCATCGGTGCAATCGTTGGGCCAGTACTCACAGGTGCACTATTAACCATGAATTTACCGCACCAAATGAACTTCTTTGCTATTGCGATTCCAGGTGTAATTGCTGCCTTAGCAATCTTCATGGTGAATTTAAAAACGTCTGTAGAAGCTAAAGCCGCTGCGGAGCCTGCTGTAGAAAGCAATCCAGTCGCACAAAAAGCAACCCAATAATTTCTTTACCTTTCCATTAATCTACAGTCATCAATGATATAGATCGCCATCGTAAGAGATGGTGATCTGTTGCTAGAATTTGATGGCACAATAACAAGCGAGTTTAGGATGAACGCGAAAATATTAACCCAATCTACACATTTTCAATCTACAACGGTTCGACCAACAATGCAGCGTACGCTCATGATGAGCATGATTGCATTGAGCATGGGCGGTATGAGTGTTGCAGCACAAGCGCAAACTCAACAGCAAAAAGAAATTGAACAACTTAGACAAGAAGTTCAGGCTTTACGTGGTTTGATTGAGCAGCAAAAAGTACAAAATGCACAAACTGCAACAGCAATTGCCAATGTGCAACGTACTGCAGCAGCGCCAGTTGCTAATCCTGTGTTAAAAACTGCCAAAGGTGCCGAATTTAATCTATATGGTAATGTGCGTTTAGATGCTTCTTATCAGGTAGAAGGTGGCGCTAAAGATATGCCGTATAACCAAATTAACGGTGTACCACTTGAAGGCAATAAAGAACAAAGTGATCGTTTAAGATCAACACTTTCTGCAACCCGTTTAGGTTTAGATTTTAAAAGCCCTGTGGGTGAACAAGACGTAAAAGGTAAACTTGAAGTTGACTTCTTGGGTGGAGCAAATCTTGATAACTTACGTATTCGTCATGCTTACTTGAACTACGGCAACTGGTTAATTGGTCAAACTTGGTCAAACTTTGCGATTCCAGACTATATGCCAGAAACCATTGATGCTTTGGCGTATGTTGGTGGTGCGGTGAAACGTACACCACAAGTACGCTATACAACAAAGTTTAGCCCACAAACCAATTTGGTGGTTGCAGCTGAAGACCCTAAAGACAGTTCAATCAACCAGCGTTTACCTGCATTAACTGCGCGTTTAAATCATCAATTTGCAGATAATTTAAATGTCAGCGTACGTGCGATGGGACATGAAAAACGTGTCAATTCTGATGAAGAAATGGCATGGGGTGTCGGTGTAGGTGCTAAATACGATGTTGTACCGGGCACGACTTTAAAAGCCGATTATTACCATGTAAAAGGTGATAGCAGCTTTGTATCATTTACCAACAAAGGTGTTGCTGTTACTAACCTTGATGACAAAGGTGCGATTACTGCAACGAGTGCTATCGCAGCGCAAAGTGAATTCGATTCAATTATGGTCGGTATTACACAAAAGTTTGGTGACAAAGTGCATGGCACTTTGGGTTATGGTTATATGAGTTTTGACAAAGACCCTAACTACATTGCAGCAACGAAAGACACAACCACGATTAACAAAGACTTATGGCAAGCTTGGGCAAACGTATTCTATAGCCCACGTAAACCGTTAAGCTTTGGTTTAGAATATGTTTATGGTGAGCGTGAAGCATTTGGTGAAGCAGCAAATGGCAGCAAAACAGGTGAAGATAACCGAATCAATGCAGTCGCAATTTATAACTTCTAAAATTGTACTGTAAACCACAAAAGAGCTGAGCCAAAACTCAGCTCTTTTTTATTGTCGGGTGATCGGCTCTGTAATTTTAGGCATGAGTATATTGGGTGATGTGTTGCTGTATTACCGCAGACAAAACATCCAATGCAGCAGCAATATCACTGTTCCAAGCAAAAGAGCAGTTTAAACGGATAAAGTTCTGGCTGACCTGTTCAGAACGGAATAACTGACTTGGCGCAATGCCAATCTTGTTTTGAATCAATAGCTGATAAATCGTATAGCCATCTATATATGCAGGCAGTTCAATCCATAAAAAGTATCCACTAGAATAGTAGTGAATTTTGCAGGTTGGGTTTAAGCGTTGTTTCAACTGCTGATAAAACACTTTTTTGTGTTTTTCTAATTGCTTGCGTAATTGACGCAAATGTTTTTCATAATGATGATGTGACAGAAAATCGACCAAAGTGTTTTGCAGTAAGGGACTTGCAGAAACCGTGCTCATGAGTTGCAAATGCTGAATAGCATTGGAAAATTGTCCTGCATAAACCCAACCAACCCGCACAGCAGAACCCAAAGTTTTAGAAAAAGAAGCGCAGTGCAGTACCCGTTGTTGTCGGTCAAAATACTTCATGGGTAGCGGTTTTTGCGTTCCGTAATACAATTCTTGATAGACATCATCTTCAATTAAATACACTTGATATTCTTCAAGCAAACTCGCAATACGTTGCTTAATTTCATCTCTGACACTAAAGCCAATAGGGTTATGAATATTCAACATCAACCAGCAGACTTTAATTGGGTATTGTTTTAAGGCTTGTTCAAATGAGTCTAAATCGAAACCTGAAACAGGGTGTTCTGGAATGGTAATCACCTGTAAACCAAGACGTTCAGCCGCTTGCCATGCACCATAAAAAATAGTTTCTTGTAATAGAATAAAATCTCCAGGTTTGGTCAAAGCTTGTAATGACAAATTGAGCGCATCTAATGCGCCAGATGTAATGACAATGTCATTTGCATGGGTGGGTATGCCTTGTAAACAGTAGCGATTTGCAATTATGGTTCTTAATTCATAATTGCCCGGTGGCATGTGGTCGTGGCTAAAATAACTGCTTTTTCGCTTGGCGTGCTGCGCTAAAATTTGCATTAACTTTGGGTTAAACAGTAATTCTGCATTGGGAAAGGCAGAGCCTAAAGGACTGACATCTGCAGACTGAATTGATTTTAAATAGCCAAAGACCAAAGAGTTCATTTGAATATGTGCATTTAAACTCAAACTGCTTGGTACAGGTCGTTCAGTTTGATTGAGACGTTCTGCGACATAAAACCCCGACTTTTGTTTAGCGTAAACCAATCCCTGAGCTTCAAGTTCTTGATAAGCGTTTAGCACGGTCATTAAGCTATAACCACTGATTTGTGATTGTTCTCTTAACGAAGGTAACTTGCTATGTGCTTTCCATGCACCATTTTCAATGAGTTGCCGAATGTTCAACGCCAATTGTTCAGATTTATACATGGTATGACTCAAGCATTTTTTGCAGCTGTTACTTATTTTGATCTATTTTTAGGTTTAAAACATTAAATAATTTCTTTTTTTATAACAGATTGGCATGTATCTAAAATCAACTGTTATAGTTTTTAATGAATATTTTGTATCTACAGCAATGCTTTAGAATTTTACATAATCTGTATATCCCCATAATCTGGCTAGATTGGAGTCGATATGCAAGAAGATAACTCACGCAAACCACAGAAATATGCCGATAGCAGTATTTCAGACAAAGCATTTAAGCACATGATTATTTGGTTTACCGTGTATGTAGCTTTATTTTGTATCGGCGTGGCTGTTGTGGTGAATTTAGATAAGTTCTAAACAGTTTTTGAATAACAGCACACCTATAATCGCTTCAAGATATGAAAAACATTCATTTGAATTTTAATGAATGTTTTTTTTGTTTATAAAAGAGATCGTAAGCGCATAACTCAAAAGCAATAAAGATCGCAAAAATAACGGAATAGGCGTAAATTATAACTTTATCAGTAAAGCATTTGTGGTTGCAATGATTTCGAGTTGGGTGCTCTTTACCTTAATGGCTGCATTTATGCAGGCATGGCGCAATGCCTTTCAAAAACAACTCAGCACAAGTGTAGATGTTTATGGCGTGACTTTGGCACGTTTTATTTTTGCCTTGCCTTTTGCATTGGCGTATTTAAGCATTTTACAATGGCAGCAGCCTGTTCAAGCCAAACTACATTTTAGTTCGGTGTTTTGGCTGTATATCATTATTGCAGCAGTGTGTCAGATTTTAGCCACGGCTTTAATGGTAAAACTGTTTCAACAAAAAAATTACGCAGTAGGTGTCGGGCTTGCCAAAAGTGAAGCAGTTTTAGCCGCAATTGTAGGCGTGATTTTCTTACAAGAACATTTAAGTGCATTGGCTTGGTTCGGCGTTGCGATAGGCGGTATTGCGGTATTTCTACTCAGTAAAGGCAATCAACGCAGTGATTTTTCATTCACGACTTTAGCCATTGGAATCGGTAGTGGACTCAGCTTCGCGGTGACTTCTTTATTGGTGCGTGAAGCCAGTCTAGAACTCGATTTCTTACCGTTTATTCATCGTGCTGCATGGGTTTTGGTGTGGGTTATTGGCTTACAATGTTTTATCTTATTGGCTTTTTTAGGCATATTTAAACGACATACCTTATATGCCATGTGGCAGCGGGTTGGATTAACTTTTAAAGTGAGCGTCTGCAGTTTTTTAGCATCATTGGGCTGGTTTAATGCCATGAGTATGCAAACTGTGGCGATTGTGAAAACACTCGGACAAATTGAAATATTATTCAGCTTACTTATTTCAGCGTATTTCTTTAAAGAAAAACTTGCTCGTACCGATCATTGGGGATTGGGATTGGTCGTGCTTGCGGCAATGTTGGTTATTTGGGCGTAGCATCATATTTCAAAGCTAAGTAATTTCAAATTCATGTCATATCCGTTGCACTTCATTTGAGCATCTCAGAAATATAAAAATAAAGATTCTCTATCCGTACAATCTCGTTAGAATACTCACAGCTTATCTTAGAGAATTGTCATGTCTAAACCACAGCAAAAGCAAAAAAACTCAGCCTTGGCAGAATTGATAGAAGAACAAAAACTGCTCTGTGAAGAATTTGGTTCAGCCTATATTGCAGTGAGTGGCGATGATGTTGTCGCAGTTGCAGTCCAGACCTTAAATAAAGACCCAATTGTGGGCTTGCGTAAAGCGCCAGAAGGTGAAGAAAAAGTCGCGTGGTACATTTATGGCGGTGAATTGGGTGAAGATGAAGTGAACTTTGAAACCATGCCTGTGCGCGAGTTGCAAGATATTTTGCCTGACGTGCTTCCATATCTGGCTTTAGAACAAGGCTACCGCTTTATGATTGATGCTGATGACTATGAAGATGTCTGGAAAGAAGGCGATGAGTCTTAAGCTTATGCGCATGTCGAACATGGCAAAAATATCGGTGAGCATTATGCTTGGACTGCAAAGTCTGAGCGTAATGGCACAAGGTATTCAAGCGCAGCAGTTGGCACTTGAAGCATCATCGACGCCTATTACAATCCAACACGCAGTCGATGGATTGACCCAAACGCAATATCAATATTTGTTAAATCAATACACGCAAATTGTGAATGACAGCAAAAAAATACTGGATGACCCAGCTAGCCAAGCAACGGCAGAACAACAAAAACAGGCATTTTGTGCACGCTATCACGCCTATAAAAATATTGCTGAAATTTCCGAGTACAATCCAAACTTGTATCCTGCACCTGTGATGTTAATGGTGGCAAGGCGTTATTTAGAACAGCAGCACAACAGTTTCACGGCTTCAGGTATGACTGAACAAGTTTTTTGTGCAGGAGCTATATCTAAATAGTGTGATCTGCCTTATAAGTGAATAGCAAATTTAAAGATTGAAGATGCAGGTGTATAAAGCCCCAAAAACTGGGGATTCCTTTTAAGCAGATTGTGAAGTCATACTTCATTTTTTATCAATTTTCATGCAAAACTAACTTTGCAAAGACTGTAGAATCTTTTAACTTGCAGGTAGTGAACTGAGGGATAGGCGACATAGATGAAATGGGATGAAATTGGCGAGCAGCCTTGTTCGATTGCACGAACCTTGTCGGTGATTGGTGACCGTTGGACGATGCTGATTATTCGTAATGCCTTTATGGGCATGCGTCGCTTTGATGATTTTCAACAACATTTGGGCGTAACGCGGCATGTATTGTCAGATCGTTTAAAGCGTTTGGTGGAACATGAAATTTTAGTCAAAGTGCCTTATGTAGAGCGCCAAGAACGTTTTGAATATAAATTGACAGAGAAGGGCTTGGAGCTTTATCCCTTAATGCTGTCTATGGCAAATTGGGCAGATAAATGGATGGATCAAGGTTTAGGTAAGCCTGTGGAATACATCCATAAAAATTGTGCTAAGACGTTTCAACCTGTCGTAGTATGTTCGGAATGTGGTGAAGAACTGCATGCCAAGCAAGTAAAACCACATTTTACCCCAGTGTATTATCAGTACATCCAAGCACAGCAGAATTTAAAACAAGCCTAAATCAGTGCTGTATTAATCAGCAACAGTTTGTCTATAAGCAGTTGGCTGGTTTAGGAATACCCGCTAAACGACTTAAATGCCGTGCCACCAAACCTGTATTAAATTTTTCCTGCAAAACAGCGTTGTTAATCTCTGGGCTTACAGTTTTCATTAAAAATTTGATTAAAGGACGGGTTGCAGGTGAGTGTCCAAATTGCTGATAAAATTGGCGTACAGCGTGCAAAACTTCAAAATGCCAAGCTGTGAGTTCAAGCTCTAAACTTTGCGCCAATTCTTGCGCCACTTGTTCATTCCAGACAGTGTAATCCAGCAAATGTCCATCTTGATCTAATTCTAGTGTCATCTCTTGTTTCATTCACCCTTAAAAATGCTTTGCATTGGTTTCATATCATTACGGCTTGCTATTTTAAGCTGATACAGCGCTGATGTGTTAAACACAGCGTTGCAAAAGCTGCATAATTAATCGGCTGTACATTTTCCGCCAAATGACCATTCAATATTTCTGCATCATTTTCCAGTACATATATTTTGTCTAGCTGGGCACAGAGTGGATGTTGCTGATGCAATACCGCATCACCCATAAGTACAACGCTGTCTTGCGGAGCATACAAGGCATTTAGCTCTGCTAAAATTGTTGCGGTGCTATCAAAGCTCGCTTGGATTAAATATAAATTTGCGTCAGACATGCTTTTCTCTTTAGATGTTTAGATATGGTCAAATGATCAATCAGATTGTTAAACCACCGATCAACCTACCAATATAAAACCCGATCAAAGGTTTGAATCAGCTCCCGATTCAGTTCCACCCATTCAATTTCATGTACCGTATTTTTGATAAACGGCGAGTTAGCATGTTTATTTTCAATCAAAATTGGGCTGAGGTCATAAAACTCAAAGCTATCGACCAAATTGGATGCCACTTTAAAAGCATGTTTTAGTGAATCAAATGCCAGTTCCGACTGTAATAGGCTTAATGCCGCATCTTGTAATAACACTTTGACTTCACAACCAAAAGTTGCCAGTACCATTGTTGCAGACAAGCTTTCATGCACTTGTAAGCTGTTTAAATTGGCCTGACGTAAAACCACGAGTACAGTTTTCACACAATTTACCTTTTAAATGCAACAGATTTACAAAATGAATCGCTTAAAATTGAATCAGGCGTTCTGTGCTTTGCACTGCATCGGCCAGTTCGCCCAAGCCAACCAATTCAAAGCCTGCGGCTAAATTGTGTTGGCTCAGTTGATGGCGTTTGGCATTGTCTGCATCGCTAATACCACGTGCCAGTGCGGCACTTACACATACGGGTAAACGAATAGACAATTTTTGCCATTCTGTTTTGAGGTTGCGTTGATCATCGGGTACCCATTGCAACTCATTCGCTACAGCAACGCCATCTTGATAAAAAAACACACGAAAAGCCTCATTTTTCTGTTGTAAGGCTTGAGCAAGACCGAGTGCATGCCATGCATGAATAGAGGTTGGTGCGGAGGTTATTAGTAATAAGGTGCTCATCAAAATTCACTAATGCAATGTGCCAAGGCGCATTCAGACTTTATAAAAAAAGGTAGTATAAATGATTTTAGTGACTGGTGGTTTAGGCTTTATAGGCTCACACATTGCATTAAGCCTAATGGCTCAAGGGCAAGAGGTCATTATTGTAGATAATTTATCCAATGCAAGTATGCAGACTTTAGAGCGACTTGAATATATTGCAGGGCGTTATGTGCCTTTTGCCAAACTGGATGTAAGAAATACGCCTGCGCTGAACAAAGTTTTTGAACAATATTCGATTATTGCGGTGGTGCATTGTGCAGGGTTTAAATCTTTAGAAGAATCAGTGCTTAAACCACTGGAATATTATAACGATAACGTCAGTTGTATTATGAGTTTATTGCGTTCCATGCAACGTACAGGTGTGCGTCGTTTAGTGCATCTTTCAAGTATAGCGGTCTATGGCAAGTCAGGATTGAATCTGGAAGAAAGCCAGAGTTTTAATTACACCTATGCCAATCCGTATGTGAAATCTCAGCAGATGGTTGAAGAAATCATCCGCGATACTTTTAGAACCGATAATGAATGGAATATTGCTATTTTGCGCTTGAGTAATATAGCAGGTGCATTTGAACACGGCATTTTAGGTGAAGTCGTTGCTCCGTTACCTAAAAATATTATTCCTTTGGCGATGCAAGTCGCAGTACAGCAGCGTGAAGCGATTGAATTACGTCAGCATGCTAATACTGCAGATCAAACTGTAGAACGTAGCTTTGTGCACGTACTCGATGCCTGTGATGCTGTGATTGCAAGCCTGCATTGGTTATTTGAGCAAACGCATAGCTGTGAAGCTTTTAATATTGCGGGAGAAGTGGTTTCAATTCAACAATTACTTGCACGTATTAGTGAAGTCACTGACACTGAAATTGCTACAGTTCCTGCAATTCATTATGAATATCCTGAGTTAGATCAGTTAGGTGCAGTCGTAGATAAGGCACAACAGTATTTACACTGGCAGCCAAAACGTAGTCTGGAAAAAATGCTAGAGGATGAATGGCGTTTTTATCAAAATACGCTTAAGCATTAAAAGTAAGCGCTATAAAATTCGTTGAGATGCGATTCACGAAGCCTCATAGCTGAAACAGATACAATGCAACGGAATTATTGATAATAATTATCATTTACTAGGCTGTCTGTTTTTTATAAGATCGAGATAAGAGCACATGACATCATTGAAATCACGAAGGAATGAGGCTGAACATGCAAACACGTATTGAACATGACACCATGGGTGAGGTTGAAGTTCCGAATGACGCGCTTTGGGGCGCACAAACTCAGCGCAGCTTACAAAATTTTAAAATCGGCAATGAGCGTTTACCACGCGCCATGATTCGCGCTATGGGTTTGGTTAAAAAAGCTGCGGCAATAACCAATGCAAACTTAGGGCAAATCCCTCAAGAGTTGGCGCAGTACATTGTCGGTGCAGCAGATGAAGTCATTGCAGGGCAGTGGGACAGTCAATTTCCTTTGGTGGTGTGGCAAACAGGTTCGGGTACGCAAAGTAACATGAACTGTAATGAAGTGATTGCCAATATCGCCAATCAAAAACTGGGGAATCCTTTAGGTGCACAAAAGCCTGTACATCCGAATGATCATGTCAACCGCGCCCAATCGACCAATGATTCTTTTCCAACTGCAATTCATGTGGCAGCGAGTTTGCAAATTAATGAACTGCTCATTCCTGCAGTAAAGAGTTTGCGCGATACGTTGCATGCGAAAAGTGAAGAATTTTCTGAAATTGTCAAAATTGGACGTACACATTTACAAGATGCGACACCATTAACTTTAGGGCAGGAATTTAGTGGCTATGTATCGCAGCTAGATCATGGTTTAAAACGTCTAGAACAGGCTTTAACAGGCTTGTATGAGTTGCCATTGGGCGGTACAGCAGTCGGTACAGGCTTAAATGCACATCCTGATTATGCGGTACAGGCAGCGGAGCAATTGGCACAGCTAACAGGCTTAGCATTTGTGACTGCACCAAATAAGTTTGAGGCTTTGGCGGGGCGTGATGCTGCGGTATTTGCTTCAGGTGCATTAAAAACTTTGGCGGTGAGTTTAAATAAAATTGCCAATGATATTCGCTGGTTAGCCAGTGGCCCGCGTTGTGGTTTTGGTGAGTTGCGTATTCCAGAAAATGAACCTGGTTCAAGTATTATGCCGGGTAAGGTTAATCCAACACAAAGCGAAGCGATGACCATGGTAGTTGCACAGGTATTGGGCAATGACACCACGATTAACGTGGCAGGTGCATCGGGCAATTTTGAGCTGAATGTATTTATGCCAGTGATCGCATATAACTTATTGCAATCTATTCAACTCTTGGGTGATGCCTGCAATAGCTTTAATGAGCATTGTGCCGTTGGCATTCAAGCAAACCGTGAAAAAATAGATCACTTTTTGCATGATTCACTCATGTTAGTGACCGCTTTGAATCCTGTAATTGGTTATGAGAATGCAGCGAAGGTGGCTAAAACAGCTTATAAGGAAAATAAAACCTTAAAGCAAGTTGCAGTAGAGCTGAATTTGGTCACAGCAGAGCAGTTTGATGAAGTGGTACGTCCTGAACAAATGATTGCACCGAATACCAAGTAATCAGTTTTAAACAAATTCAAGGTCTGTGTTTGTCTGCACATGATGCGAGGTAGACACAGACTTTGTTTATGAAAATCAGGGAAAATTTTGGGCATCCTTCCTTATTAAAATTATGTTGTGTATAATTACACAATGAACAGCAAAGACATTATTAAGCGTCTTGAGCAGGAAGGCTGGTACAAAGTGGGTGGTAAAGGCGACCATGAAAAGTATAAGCATCCTGAAAAGCCTGGACATGTTGTGGTACCACATCCACGTAAAGATATGCCAATAGGAACTCTACGCAATATATATAAACAGGCTGGTTGGGAGTGGAGGTAAAAATGTTATATCCAGTATATGTTCACAAAGATGAAGATAGCGCATACGGTTTAACCTTTCCTGACTTTGATGGATGCTTTAGCGCAGCAGATGAGATGCAAGATATTCAGCGCATGGCACAGGAAGCGGTTGAAGTTCACTTTGATGGTGAAGATATTCCGTTACCAGAACCATCAAGCCCAGAGCAATGGTTAGGTGATGAGCGATTTGAGGGGGGGTTTTGGTTGTTAGTTGATATTGATACAACAAAAGTAAATACAAAGTCTATTCGTATTAATATCAGCATGCCAGAAGCTTTAGTGAAACGTATTGATGCTGTTGCAAAAAAACAACATTTAAGCCGTTCGGCATTCTTAGCTAAAAGCGCGGAAATGGCGTTGCATTAATCAAGTAAAATATACTAAACCCAGCCTAAATGCTGGGTTTTCTATTGCACCTAATTTGAATGTAGAGGGGTAATTCATCCTAATACGATTTTAAATTTATGTGTTGGTGTAAAGACATAATTTGCATAACGGCAGAATAGGCTGCTACAAGGTGCTATCTAAATGTAATAGTTCAAAACCCGTCATTTAGTCGCATTAACCACTTTTAGATGCTTTCTTTTATGTCCGTTCCTTATTCAACTTACATTGATTAAGCTGCCATAATTGCTAGAATACGCAATACTTCAAAATACTGTTTTGCTAAAGTTTTGCATTTATTTTGCAAAATTTAATTTTTTTATAAGCAACTCAATATCTTAACTACGGAAATTTTCAATGCTCTCAATTTATTTAACAGATGTTCAGCAACACGTGCAATTTAAAGATTACCCGGGTGAGCAGCCTGTTAAATTTATCTTGAATTTTAAAAAGATTTTTCCAAGTGTAATGGAGCTTTTACTACCTGTATTGCCTGAAAATGAAAATCTGGAAGAAATGACGTGGGAATCAACCACTGCAGATTTAGAGTTATTTAAATTGCTGCTCAGTGGGTGGGGCGTGATTGAATTACGTTTAAATGCGCTCAGTCAGTTCAAGGGCAAGGCATTTGCAGATCAGTTAGTGAAACAAGCCCAACAAAAACGTAAAGATTTCGCCAAAGCACAACAACAATTACAAACTGTGGAGCTAGATTACTTATTTATGCATGAAACACATGCCTTAATTGATGCTGAATTGGTAGAAGTAGGTGAAAAGTTCTATTTGCCAATTTTGCGTGATTTATGGAAAGGCAAAGTATCTACAAAAGTATTGGAAGCGAAGTTTTAAGAACAAACCCATATTAAAAAGCTGTCTCGGCGGCTTTTATTTTTTATAGAATCATACAAGACGATTAGCAACCACTTGCAAATTCAAGATTAATTCAAAATAGCCTAAGCAAAGATTTTAGAAATTTCCTCTCTTAAGAAATAATGCCTTGAATTTTCCTGTAAATCTTTATGCCAATACATCCCCATATTAATTACAGGCAAGTCTACAGGCACATCAAAAATATTCAATTTTTGGCTCATATTCAAATGCTTTAAAATCATTTTAGGAATAGTTAGTATGGCTTGAGGATGCTGCTGTAAAATCTGTAACGCCGTAGAATAGTGCTGACAACGTAAAAAAACCTGCCGTGATAATTGCTTTTGATGCAAATAAATGTCTTCTAGCAACATACCAGTACGCCGTGATGAAACCCCAATATGTGCAGAAGATAAATAAAGTGCAGTATTCATTTCTTGTTGTGAACTACAGACCACAAATTGGTCTTGAACTAAGGATTGAAACTGAATTTTATCGCCAAAGTTTTGTTCTAAATCAATTACAAAATCAATTTGTTGTGTTGCTAAATCTGCCAAAACCGTTTTGCGGTCTAATTTGTGGCTCAGAAATTGAATATCCAAGTTCAACTTTTGAAAATGCGCCACCAATTTAGGAAAAATAATCGGTTCAATTTCATCATGGATAGCAATTTTGAGCGATTGCAACATATTCGGCTCAAATTGCTGTTTCTGTATTGCAATACTTTGAATCGCCAACAAGGCATTTTTAATAGTCGGATAAATTTGCTCGGCAAAAGGCGTAGGCAGCATTTTATTGCCACTTCGCACCAGTAAATCATCTTGTAAATGTTGTCTTAAACGCTGCAAAGCATGACTGGCGGCAGATTGGCTAATACACAAAATTTGTGCAGCTTTGGAAATACTGCGCTGCTCATAAATTGCAACAAACATCGGGTATAAATTGATGTCTAAACGATGAAAAACGGTAAGATCAACTTTTGCATTGTTATGAACATGATTCATAGTGTTTTATTGAATTAAATCATTTTGTTCATATTACTTTTCAAGTTAAGGTGTTGTAAAGCAATGAATACAATATTTTAAGGGATTTGAACCATGTTTGAGCTATCTGCACGCGCCAAAGACTATATAGAACGTACCAAAGCCTTTATTGCCAAAGAAATTGAGCCGATTGAAGCTGAATTCTGGGCAGAAGTTCACGAATTAAATCAGGGTGGTGACTGGACTAAATGGCAATGGCCAGCACAATTAGAACAATTAAAAGCCAAAGCCAAAGCTGCAGGTTTATGGAATATGTTTTTACCTTGTCCAGAATTAGGACAAGGTTTGTCGGTACAAGAATATGCACACATTGCAGAGTTGAGTGGACGCAGTTTGATTGCGCCAACCGTATTTAACTGTAATGCACCCGACAGCGGCAACATGGAAGTTTTATGGCGCTATGGTTCTGAAGCACAAAAGGCAGAATGGCTGACACCGCTGCTTGAAGGTAAAATTCGTTCTGTGTTTTGTATGACTGAACCTGCAGTGGCTTCCAGTGATGCGACCAATATGCAGGCAACAGCAGTCGTAGACGGCGATGAAATTGTCTTGAATGGTCGTAAATGGTGGTCTTCAGGTTTGGGCGATCCAAATGCCAAAATTATTATTTTTATGGCGCATACACCCGATGAAACCAAAGACCGTCATCATCAACACTCTATGGTTTTAGTCCCTGTGGATACTGCGGGCGTTAAAATTCAACGCATGTTACCTGTATTTGGTGATTACGACGCGCCACACGGTCATGGCGAAGTCAGTTTTGATAACGTGCGTGTGCCTGTTGCCAACTTTATTGGCGGTGCAGGACAAGGTTTTGAAATTGCACAAGGTCGTTTAGGTCCGGGGCGTATTCACCATTGTATGCGTTGTATTGGTGCAGCCGAAAAATCTTTGGAGTTGATGATTGACCGTGGCATGAGTCGTACCGCATTTGGCAAGGAAATTCTGAAACTCGGTGGCAATTTGGAGCGTGTAGCGGAAGCACGTGTGGCGATTGACCAAGCACGTTTATTAACTCTCTATGCAGCCTATAAAATGGATACTTTAGGCAATATGGCAGCACTTACCGAAATTTCTGCCATTAAAGTGGTTGCACCAAGTGTCTTGGAAAAAGTAGTTGATATGGCGATGCAGATTCATGGTGGTGCAGGCGTATCTAGAGATACACCGTTGACAGGTTTCTTTGCCCAAGCGCGTAGTTTACGTCTTGCCGATGGACCAGACGAAGTACACAAAGGCATGATTGCCAAACTTGAGTTGGCTAAACGTGGTTATCGTAGCAGCCGCAAAAAATAAGTCAGTTGCGAATTTTTTATTGTGTCGCTTGGTAGTGTATTCGGCAATATTTCTGATATTGCCGAAACATCTCAAGAGAACACAGAAAATCTATGTTAGATTAAAAAAATTGGAAAATTAGGGAAAAATAATGTCAGTTATTGATGTAGGCGGCACAGTACGCGAAGGCGAAGAACTCGATATTCAGGCAGTGACAGCATGGTTAAAACAACAAAATGTCGATGTCGTAGAACCTGTAGAAGTCACACAATATTCAGGCGGTGCATCGAACTGGACATATCGCCTTAAGTACAGCAATGCTGATTTAATTTTGCGTCGTCCGCCCAAAGGTACTAAAGCTAAATCTGCACATGACATGGCGCGTGAATATCATGTGCAAAAGAATTTAGCCCCGTTTTATCCTGTGTTACCTGAAATGGTGGCGTTGTGTCAGGATGAAGCTGTAATTGGCTGCGATTTTTACGTGATGCAACGTATTGAAGGCATTATCCCACGTGCAAAATTGCCACCAGAGCTTGATTTTAGCGAAACTCAAGTACATGAACTTTGTGTAAATGTCATTGATAAACTGATTGAGCTGCATCAAGTACCTTATGCAGGAACTGAGCTAGAAAAATTAGGGAAAGGTGATGGTTATTGCCGACGTCAGGTAGAAGGTTGGGATGCACGCTATGCCAAAGCACATACCATCAACGTGCCATCTTTTAAATATGTGCGTAAATGGTTGTTAGACCATATTCCTGTAGATTCAAAAACCTGCATTATTCATAACGACTGGCGTTTTGATAATGTGATTTTAGACCCGAAACATCCGACTCAAGTGATTGGCGTTTTGGACTGGGAAATGGCAACACTGGGCGATCCACTCATGGATTTAGGCTCGGCTTTGGCATATTGGGTTGAAGATACCGATAATCAAATTTTTAAAGCCACCCGTCGTCAACCAACGCACTTAAAAGGCATGTTCACACGTCAGCAAGTGGTGGACTATTATTTGCAAAAAACAGGCTTGAGCACCGATAACTGGACATTCTATGAAGTGTTTGGAATTTTCCGTTTAGCGGTGATCGCCCAGCAAATTTATTATCGTTATTTCCACAAGCAAACCAATAATCCTGCATTTAAGGATTTCTGGATTGTCATTCATGCTTTGCATATTCGTGCCTTAAAGTTAATTGGTTTACAAAAACTGGAAGCAAATGAACTAGCACAAAAATATATCGCCAAATTTAAGGAATTGATGCCGAAATGACCACCATTTATTTAATTCGTCATGGGCAAGCATCTTTTGGGGCAGAAAGTTATGATCAACTTTCGCCTAATGGTGAGTTACAAGCCAAATTGCTCGGACGTTATTTTGATCGCATTTTAAAAGAAGCACCCTATGTGGTGGCTGGTTCAATGCAGCGCCATCAGCAAACTGCACAACTGGCTTTGGCAGAATGTTTTCCTGAGGTCGAAATTCATACCGACAGTGCATGGAACGAGTTTAATCATCAACAGGTTTTCGCGCAGTATGAACCGCGTTTTAATCAACCTGAATTGATGAAAGAAGATGTCGCCAAAGAGGTCAATCCTCGTGCATATTTGGCAAAAATTTTTGAAGGTGCGATAGAACGCTGGACGGGCGGTGAATATCACCATGAATATGAAGAATCTTGGCCGCATTTTAAACAGCGTGTCGAAGATGCATTGCAGCATTTATGTGATGACTTAGCCCAAAAACAACCACGATATGCTGTGGTATTTACTTCTGGTGGTGTGATTTCTGTGGCTGCAGGTAAAATTTTAGGCTTAACGCCCAATAAAACCTTTGCATTGAACTGGGCAATTACTAACTCAAGTATCACCACTTTACGTTTGGTCGGCAGTGAACCACAACTGTTAAGCTTGAATGAACATCATTTTATTAAAGCTGAAAACTCAAATTTATTGACTTGGATTTAAGGATCAAACCATGACAAAAACAATTCTAATTACAGGTGCAAGTTCAGGTATTGGTGCGGGTATGGCACGTGAATTTGCTCAAATGGGTTATAACCTTGCAATTTGCGCCCGACGTTTAGAGCGTTTGGAAACGCTGAAACAAGAACTGGAAAGCCAGTTTGGTATTCGTGTTATTGCAAAAACGCTGGATGTCACCAATTATGATCAGGTGTTTCAGGTGTTTCGTGAATTTAAACAAGATTTTGGACAAATTGACCGCATTATTGTCAATGCAGGCGTGGGCGAAGGACGTCGCATTGGTAAAGGTAATTTTGCCATCAACAAAGCCACAGTAGAAACCAACTTTATTTCAGCTTTGGCGCAGTGTGAAGCCGCGGTTGAAATTTTCCGTGAGCAAAACTCAGGGCATTTGGTGATGATTTCATCTATGAGTGCCATTCGTGGTATGCCAAAACATCTTACTGCTTACGGTGCAAGTAAAGCTGCAGTAGCACATTTAGCAGAAGGAATTCGTGCAGAATTAATTGATACACCTATTCAAGTTACGACTATTTTCCCTGGTTATATTCGTACCGAAATCAACGAAGGTGCAAAAAAACTACCTTTTGAAGTTGATGAAAAAACAGGTTCACGCTTACTTGCTGCAGAAATTGAAAAAGCGCCAATTAAAGCCTATGTACCTAAATGGCCATGGTTGCCATTGGGCTTAGCTATGAAAGTTTTACCATTAAAATTGGTCAATAAACTCGGCTAAATAGCAGCGATATCATAGTATTTGAATAGCATCCTGAAATTTAAAGCTGATGATGAATGCAATCACTTTAAATGACACGATGCTATTTTTATATTTGAGTCTCTACTTTTGTTTGGGTTTAAAATTTGTATTTTCGGTTTTCGTATTTAAGAGTGAAATGTGATGTGGCTTAGAACAGCAACCCTTGCCTTAATTCCCGCTTTGGTGATTCAGGGAAGTCGTGTTAAAAAGAACAAGATCCGATTGCCTGAAGCCGAAGGCGCACGAGAAGGTATTACAGGGGAAGGGCAAACGCTGTCATTATTGATTTTAGGCGATTCTGCCGCTGCAGGCGTTGGGGTAGCACATCAAAATGATGCGCTTTTAGGTGCGGTGATTTCTGCTTTGCAGCATCAGTACCAAGTACATTGGCGTTTAGAGGCGCAGTCTGGAGATACTACCTCACAAGTCATTCAAAAAACGAAAAAACTGGTAAATCAAAAATATGATGTTGTGGTTACTTCTGTTGGTGTCAACGATGTAACACGCTTAATGTCGGCACAGACTTGGATTAAACAACAGCAACATTTTTATCAACTTATTCAAGCGAAATTCCAACCTGAATTAATCATTGCTACGGGGGTTCCACCAATGCATTTATTTCCCGCATTGCCCAATCCATTATCTTGGCTATTTGGACAATACGCAAAACAAATGAACTTACAATTAGAAAAAATGATTGCACAACAAGAAGATATGCAGTGGATTGAATATGATATTCGAAAATATCAATCCATGAATTTAGAAATGGCAAAAGATAGTTTTCATCCAAGTAAAGAAATTTACCAGATTTGGGGGAAAGAAGTCTCGGATAGGATTTTGGAGTGGTTTTAGGTAAATTAACTTAAATAATGGTATAGTGTTAACAATCGTCAACATTAAATTATAATTAAATCATCAAGCAGAATGAAAATATGAAGAAACATCCCAATAAACATATTCGCGAAGCAATTGAATATGCGATTGAAAACGGCTGGGATGTTATCGATTCAGGTAAATCAGCACATGCAAAACAAATCTTGCGTAAAGTAAAGCAATGTCATGGAGATGAACTATGAATAACTATCACTTTACTGTTGTGGTACGTGACGCACGTTCTGATCTGTCTGTGCTAGAAGATAAGTTCTTTGAAGCGGGTTGTGATGATGCATTAGTTTGCAGTTATAACGATACAATTTATCTTGAGTTTGACCGTGAAGCTGAAAATGCAGAACAAGCGATTCACTCAGCATTAGACAATATTCGCTCATTAGGATTTCATGATCTGATAGTAGAAGAGCAAGGTTATTCAACTTTGGCAGTAATGGCTGAACGTGCTGGAATGACTCGTCAAGCATTATCTTTATATGCGCAAAATAAACGTGGTGACGGAAACTTTCCACGTCCGATGTATGGACTTGCATCTAGATCTGCAATGTATTTTTGGCCAGAAGTTGCGACATGGTTATTCAATCAAGGGAAGTTACATAAAAATCATTATGAAGTTGCTCGTACTGCAATGTCTTAGCTTAATTTAAAGACCAAAGGTTCAATCTATAAATGTCTGATTCTAAAATAGAAACCCATCCACTCGAACCCTTTTTACCAGCCAATGCCAAGCTGTTAATGCTTGGGAGTTTTCCACCACCTAAAAGCCGTTGGAAAATGGATTTTTATTATCCGAATTATCAAAATGATATGTGGCGAATTTTGGGCTTATGCTTTTTTCAAGATAAAAACTACTTTTTAGATTTAGAAGCTAAAAATTTTCATCTTCATAAAATTATTGATTTTTTAAACACCACTGGCATTGCTATTTCAGATACGGCGCAGCAGGTGATTCGCTTAAAAGGCAATGCATCAGACAAATTTTTACAGATTGAAAAACCAATGGATATTGCAGCACTTTTAAGCAAGATACCTTTATGTCAAAGCATTATGACCACAGGCGATAAAGCGACTGATACACTCATGTTATCTATGCCTGAATCTGCCGAAAAACCTCAAATTGGGCAGGCGACACATTGCTATTTTGCCAAGCGTGAGCTGCATTTATATCGGATGCCTTCATCTTCACGAGCCTATCCTTTAGCTTTAGAGAAAAAGGCAGAAGCGTATTTTAACTTATTTAAAGAAATAGGCTTACTATAAGTAACTTTAAATAATTGTAGACAGTGATGGCAGAGAAAGGAAAATACGCTTCCATAATTAATGTCTATCTATTGTCATTACATCATCCATTCAATAGGGAATAATGAAACTGTTTTCATCATAAAACGCTGAAACTGTGTGGTTTCAGGATCATGATGATACGTTTGAATACTGCCATCTGCCTGATGATCTAACCAAATAATTTGACCGTTTTCGTCTAATTGCAGTTCATACGCAATTTGTGGCAAATAGCGGTCTAAAGATTGAGAAACATCGTTTTGCAATTGTTCAGACTCTAACACCAAGCCACTTCGGTATTTAATTTTGCAGAACGAGGATCAAGGTTAAAAGAACCTACAAAGACCATGCCATCTATATCAAAGAATTTGGCATGTAAACTCGAGGCGTTTTTGCCTTTGGCAGGAATTACGTTACCCGTTGCAACTTCATACCAAGTACGCTTTTTTCGTTCAATATAAGGCTTAAATTCATATAAACGAATACCTGATTTAAGTAAATCTACGCGATACTGCTGATAAAATGCATGTACCAAAGGCACATCATTGGCTAAAAATGAATTGGTCAATACACGTATCTGTATTCCTTTTTCAGCCAGTTGAGTGAGTGTTTTAAGACCATCTTCTGTTGGGACAAAATAGGCAGAAACCAGTTCTAAATGTTGTTTGGGCTCACCCATTAACTTTAACATTTGTTTGTAAATCAGTTGCTCGCCTTGAGTTGTACCCCGAATTTTATTCGGAGAATCTGCCACAAAATGCGCACATACCCACTGTACAGGATGTTGTTCTAATTTGATGCTGACTTCTTCTTGCGCGTTAGCCACACGTTCACGAATTTTATCTTTATATTTGGCATTTAATTCATAGCGATTACGCAATTCTCTCAATTGCAACGCGTTGCCTGTGCCTAATAATTGCTTTACTGAATAGCTTAGTTCGTCATTCCAAAACTCTAAAAACACGGCATTGGCTTGGGGGACAGCACTGCCATAGAATAGAATATCCATATCAGTAAATTGAAAATTTTCACTGGCATCAAAATATTCACGGCTAATATTACGCCCACCTGTCACGGCAATCGCCCCATCGGCAATAATTAGTTTATTGTGCATACGGCGATTGATTTGTTTAAAACGAAACAAATAATCCATCACACGAAAATGCCGATATTTGTACGGATTGAAAATTTTTATTTCAAAATTAGGATGCTGAGCAAGCCGTTTTAAGGTTGGATCAAGTTGCGTACCATTTTGATCATCAATTAATAAACGAACTTTTACACCACGATCTGCTGCTTTGAGCAGTTCAGCCAACATCAACTGACCAATTAAATCATCTTCCCAAATGCAATATTGTAAATCTAAATGGTGCTGTGCTTTTTGAATCAAATATAAACGCGAGGCGATGCTACTAAAGGCATCATTTAGAGAAAGATACGCTGTTAAATTTTGGGATAAATGTGCATCAATTTCCTGACCATTCAGCCAATGATCTACATAATGCTCAACAGGGCTATCTTTGCTCGCTTGATTCATCGGTAAACTGCATCCTGTCAGTAAAATAGCGAAAAAAGCCAACATTCCAAGCCAGTAACAAGGTCTTTGGATCTTCATGATTATTCTTAAGTCATTCTGTATTTATACATGGAGATTATCCTCATGTTAATGCTTGAAACTCTGAATAGAAAGAGGGTATTGTGAGAGTCTGTTGATATTTTATAAATAGCTTGCGAGATATCTCTCTCACATCGCAAACATAGACGAATTGTCAGCAGCCCCTTATCATCTGTTAATGTATTTTTTAGGGATAATTTGCTCATGAAATCACGTGCAGCCGTCGCATTCGGCCCAGGTCAGCCGCTTGAAATTGTTGAAATTGATGTTGCACCGCCGCAGGCTGGAGAAGTCTTGGTCAAAATTACCCACACAGGGGTATGCCATACCGATGCATTTACCTTATCGGGTGAAGATCCTGAAGGTGTTTTCCCTGCAGTTCTTGGCCATGAAGGTGCAGGTATTGTGGTTGAAGTTGGTGAGGGTGTGACCAGTGTTCAACCAGGCGATCATGTGATTCCGCTTTACACAGCAGAATGTGGCGAATGTTTATTCTGTAAATCTGGTAAAACCAACCTATGCGTTTCCGTACGTGCGACACAAGGTAAAGGTTTAATGCCTGATGGCACGACACGTTTTTCTTATAATGGACAACCGATTTATCACTACATGGGCTGTTCAACCTTTAGTGAATATACGGTAGTTGCTGAAGTATCTTTAGCAAAAATTAATCCTGAAGCCAATCATGAGCAAGTTTGCTTATTAGGTTGCGGTGTTACAACTGGTTTAGGTGCAGTTAAAAATACTGCAAAAGTCCAAGAAGGCGATACCGTTGCGGTATTTGGCTTAGGTGGTATTGGTTTAGCAGTTGTGCAAGGTGCGCATAAAGCCAAAGCCAGCCGTATTATCGCCATTGATACCAACCCAGAGAAATTCAAATTGGCAGAACAATTTGGTGCAACCGAATTCTTAAATCCAAAAGATTATGACCGCCCAATTCAGGAAGTCATTGTGGAAAAAACAGGTTGGGGTGTAGATCATTCTTTTGAATGTATTGGAAATACCAATGTGATGCGTTCCGCTTTGGAATGTGCGCATCGTGGTTGGGGACAATCCATTATTATTGGTGTTGCAGGTGCAGGTCAGGAAATTTCAACTCGTCCATTCCAATTGGTGACAGGTCGTACTTGGAAAGGAACTGCGTTTGGTGGTGTAAAAGGTCGTTCGCAATTGCCAGGCATGGTTGAAGAAGCCATGAAGGGTGATATTCAACTCGAACCATTTGTAACGCACACCATGGGGCTAGACCAAATTAATGAAGCCTTTGATTTAATGCATGAGGGTAAATCTATTCGTAGTGTGATTCATTTTGATCAATGATGAGTAACGCGCTTAAATAAAGACCCAACAAAAACCAAGCTTCGGCTTGGTTTTTTTAACCCCTGGATTCGCTAAAACAGCAGCTTAATTTTAATAAATACATCCAATAAAAATTATTTTACAAAAAGGATTGCCAAACGGAACAATACAGCGTATTTTAATTTTAACAGCTCATTTTTTGATGAAAACAAGATGTTAAAGCAACCTTTAATCGCAAACGCTTACTATTACTTTTGGCAGTTTCAATGATTGCCTGAGTCGCATTCGGGCAAAAGGTTGCCCACCAGTTGATACCTGATCGGCAACCCTGATCAGGTTTTTTTATGTCTGGTGTTTTGAATTTTATAGGTTTTTCGGAGATTTAATCATGTACAACGTTAATTATTCATACTTTAGCAACTTTTATTGGTTTTACTTTAGTCAATCTATGACTCAAACCTTGCAATCCATTAGACCCATAACGCTGAAATAAATGATCGGACTGTAAAAAAGAGAAACAGTCCAAAGGAACAGACCAATGAATGCTTTAAATACTGCTTTACAACAACAGACCAACAATACTGAAATTAGTTTAAGTTTACCGCATCAACTCAAAGCGCAACTCCCACTTTCATCTGCGCTAAAACAACAAATCGCACAACATCGACAGATTATTCAGAACATTTTAGCGGGCACAGACCCTCGCTTATTGGTCATTACAGGACCTTGTTCAATTCATGATCCGCAAGCAGCACTCGAATACGCAGAAAAATTAAAACAATTACAAAGCCAAGTTTCAGATCAAATTTTCTTGGTGATGCGCGCCTATATCGAAAAGCCACGTACTACGGTAGGCTGGAAAGGCTTTTTGTATGACCCAGACTTAGATGGCTCTGCAAACATGCAATTAGGCTTAGAAAAATCACGTGAACTGTATCTACAAATTATAGAAATGGGTTTACCAATTGCTTCTGAAATTTTAAGCCCAATGGCAACGGGATATTTTGATGATGTACTGGCTTGGGGTGCAATTGGCGCACGTACCAGTGAATCACAAATTCACCGTGAAATTTCTAGCGCCATGCCGTATAGCATTGGTTTCAAAAACGGAACTGATGGCTCAATTCAAATTGCATTAGATGCAATTCAATCGGCAAGTCATCCACATCAATTCATGGGAATGAGCCAGTCGGGTTTACCTGCTATTTTGTCATCACAAGGTAATCCACACGCGCATTTAATTTTACGTGGCGCAAATTCAGGGCCAAATTATCAATTGGCAGAAATTGAGAAAATTCAGCACAAAGCCAAAGGGCAGTTGCCTGCATTGATTATTGACTGTAGTCACGGTAACAGCCATAAAGACCCACAACAACAACCGCAAGTCTTGCGTACCATTGTGGCAGAACGTGAACAGACGCAAGTCCGTGGCATCATGTTAGAAAGTCATTTGGTGGATGGAAATCAAAAGATTTCTTGCGAGATGACTTATGGTCAATCTGTTACCGATGGCTGCTTGGGTTGGGATAAGACTGAACAACTGCTTATTGAGGTCGCTGAAAGCTTAAATCGTCAGGTTTTGGCTAAAACTGCATAAAAAATAAAACTCCAGAAACCCAAAAAACCTGAAATTTCAGGTTTTTTGGGTGGGAGAGTATTTAAAAATCAACTCTTCTTAGATTAGTTTTTAAAATAACCCCAGTTACGGATAAGCCAAAGATTTAATCACATGAATTTTAGGCTTATTCTTTTGGCAAAGTTGATACGCACATAGTGAAGAAAATACGCTTGCTAAAAAACCAGCAATCGAACGATGTTTACTCGTAACTAAGTGATATTTTTCTTTCAATAATCCTATCAATGTTTCAATTTTTTTACGTTGTCGTAGATGAAATTCATCAGAAAATGGCAATAAGGTCACTCTCATATTTTTTCTTGGATAAGTAATTAAATCAATGCCTTGCTCTTTAAGTGTTTCTTTCAATGGTTGGCTAATGTAGCCTC
>NZ_VPAL01000015.1:0-59154 GCF_013419245.1 Acinetobacter sp. YH12095 | reverse complement strand
TTTTTCTATTTTGACTGCATCAACTACAAGACAAACATACCAACGTCCACGACTATCTTCTACGAATGTGCCTGTTTTGATATTGTATTGACTTAATCCGTAACTATCCCATAGTTTAAATTGATGCCTGCCATATTGAACATAGCCATCAGCATATTTGATTGCAACCTTTTTAAACGGTATCCAACCCAGCGAACGTCTAGCTGATTTTTTATTACTGACACGCCATTTTAGTTTTGCTTTTTTGAACTGCTTGCGTCTTGTGACCAATTCTTCTGTCACTGCCTGAATAGTTTGACTGTGCAAGTTGCATTCTTTCGATGCGCCTTTCGTGTATTTTGCAAGGTCGTATGCTGAAAAGAATTGTTGTTTACGTTGCAGATGCTTAAAACACAAATCATTGACATAATTCCAGACAAAATTTACTTCGGATGCTAACTGATTTAGCACCTTGCAATGTTTGTCTTTTATGCGTAATTTGAGTGTCTTCATCCAATTATTTTAACAGTATTTTTCTTAATAGTGACTATATTACAAGTATTTAAAACGACATTTCGTGTCGTTCATATGGTTTACTCCAGTCGCTTATATCCTCGTGCTGAACCACGAGGTTTTACGCTCCAGTGGATAAAAATTATTTTGCTAGAAACAACTAAATAATTCCTAAAAGTTTTTAAATTAATAAAAATGATAAATTAGATTTATGCAAATTCGCGGTTATAATCAAATTAATGAAAAAATTACCCAGTCCAGTGGAGTAGATCTGATATGGCAGGCGAAAACCAACAAGCACAAAATCCAGCTGCAAAAACTTTGTACGACAAATTGTGGGATGATCACTTGGTCACTCAACGTGATGATGGCTCGGCTTTATTGTATATCGACCGTCATTTATTGCATGAAGTGACTTCTCCACAAGCCTTTGAAGGTTTGCAACTTGCAGGACGTAAGCCGTGGCGTTTAAGTGCCAACGTGGCAACGCCTGACCATAACGTACCAACGTCTAAGAAAGAACGTGCAGACGGTATTGCAGGTATTGAAGATGATACCTCACGTATTCAGGTACAAACTTTAGATGACAACTGTAAAACCTTTAACGTGGTGCAGTTTGACATCAACGACATCCGTCAGGGGATTGCGCACGTGGTTGGGCCTGAGCAGGGCTTAACTTTGCCAGGTATGACCGTAGTTTGTGGTGACTCACATACAGCGACTCACGGTGCATTTGGGTGTTTAGCGCATGGTATTGGGACGTCTGAAGTTGAACACGTATTAGCAACCCAATGCTTAGTTCAAAAGAAAATGAAAAACATGCTAGTGCGTGTAGATGGCAAATTAGGTCAAGGCGTTACACCGAAAGATGTCGTTTTAGCGATCATTGGTAAAATTGGTACTGCAGGCGGTACAGGTCACGCGATTGAGTTTGGTGGTCAAGTATTCCGTGATATGTCGATTGAAGGACGTATGACAGTATGTAATATGGCGATTGAAGCAGGCGCGCGCGTAGGTATGGTCGCTGTGGATGACAAAACCATTGAATACGTGAAAGGTCGTAACTATGCACCAAAAGGCGAGCAATGGGATGCAGCAGTTGCTTACTGGAATACTTTACACTCAGATGAAGGCGCGCACTTTGACACCGTAGTGGTATTACAAGGCGAAGAAATTGAGCCGCAAGTGTCTTGGGGAACTTCACCTGAAATGGTCATTCCAGTATCACAAGCCGTACCAACTTTAGAGCAGGCGAAAGATGATGTACAGCGCAATGACTGGACGCGTGCTTATCAATATATGGGCTTAACTGCAGGTCAGTCTTTGGCAGATATTCAATTAGACCGCGTATTTATTGGCTCATGCACCAACTCGCGTATTGAAGATATTCGTGCAGCCGCTGAAGTGATTAAAGGTCGTAAAGTTGCAGCAAGCATTAAACAGGCGATGGTGGTTCCGGGTTCTGGTTTAGTTAAGCAACAAGCGGAACAAGAAGGCTTAGACAAAGTGTTTGTAGAAGCAGGCTTTGAATGGCGTGAACCAGGTTGTTCAATGTGCTTGGCAATGAACGCAGACAAATTGCAACCGGGTGAACACTGTGCATCGACTTCAAACCGTAACTTTGAAGGTCGTCAAGGTAACGGTGGTCGTACCCATTTGGTGAGTCCAGCAATGGCAGCTGCGGCAGCAATCGCAGGTCATTTTGTAGACGTACGTTCATTCTAAGTTATGCCTTCATCCCAGCCTTCTCTCAGAGAGATGGCGTTCCCTCTCGCTATAGCAGAGGGCAAGGGAGAGGTTACGGATTCAGTGAGAATTAAACATGAAAAAATATACCGTTGAACAAGGTATCGTTGCACCATTAGACCGTGCCAATGTCGATACAGACTTAATCATTCCAAAACAGTTTTTGAAATCTATCAAACGTACAGGTTTTGGCGATAACTTATTTGATGAATTGCGTTATTTAGATGAAGGTTATCCGGGTCAGGACAACTCAAAACGTCCGATTAATACTGAGTTTGTATTGAATCAGCCGCGTTATCAGGGTGCTTCAATCTTAATTTCACGTGCCAACTTTGGTTGTGGTTCAAGCCGTGAGCACGCACCTTGGGCATTGAATGAATATGGTTTCCGTACCGTTATTGCACCAAGCTTTGCCGATATTTTCTTCAATAACTGCTTTAAAAACGGCATGTTGCCTGTGATCTTGTCTGAAGAGCAGGTCGAGCAATTATTTAAAGAGTGTGCGGCGACTGAAGGCTATCAATTAACCATCGACTTGGACGCACAAGAAGTACGTACACCAAGCGGTACGGCATTTAAATTTGAAGTAGATCCATTCCGTAAACACTGTTTATTGAATGGTTTGGATGATATTGGCTTAACATTACAAGCAGCCGATGACATTCGTGCTTATGAAGAGAAAACTAAGCAGTCGCGTCCATGGGTTTTTGCCGAAATTCAGGCATAAATTCGCTGAAATTTGTCATAGCATCGCTGCCTAACTCTTGCTAACATCGGCACATAATAATTTTTATATTTTGTATCTAACAGGTGAGGTTGGGCGCGAACAATGACTAAAATTTTCGGTCGGCTTGCTGTCATTGGATTATGTATCACCATGCTAAGCGCATGCCAAACGTGGAATACAGCACGCATTAAACAGGTGAAAGAAACTGAACAAAGCAAATCCAATGCACTGATTTACTGTGCGGGTACAGATGATTGTGAGTTTGAGCGTTTAAATACGGTCACAATTGTCGATGCAGAAAAACATCGTGTTACACGTGCTGCCATTCAGGAGGGTTTAGTGCGTTTACAGGAATCATCCTTAAATAAATCCAATGCCTTGTATTTATCTGTACCGCCTAAACAACATGAATTGGTGATTCGCTTTTATCCCATTTCTAAAGATCGTGCAGAAAAACTGCATGTAATTCATAAGTTTAATGCCAAGCAAAAATATACCTTTAGAATGTATCGTGATCGAAGTCGTACTAAAGGCAGCTTATTAAATGTGTCTGCGCCAGATCCTTTATGTGTAGATTTGGTGCAAAACAACAAAACCATTCGACGTTTTTGCAAACCCTACAATGTCTTAAATGGCTTGGGTGAGTTTGTAGAACAAAAAATTTAATCCCACAGTCTTTGACTGTCATGAACAATGGAAACTCTCATGTCAAAACATATTTTGATTTTAGCTGGTGACGGCATTGGTCCAGAAATTGTGAAAGCTGCTGAACAAGTGCTGACACGTGTCAATGAAAAATTCAATTTGGGTTTGACTTGGGAACAAGGTTTATTGGGTGGTTCTGCAATTGATGCACATGGCGAACCGTACCCAGCAGTGACATCTGAGCAAGCGAAAAAAGCCGATGCAATTTTATTGGGTGCAGTTGGTGGTCCAAAATGGGACAACATTGAGCGTTCAATCCGTCCAGAGCGTGGCTTATTAAAATTGCGTTCAGAACTCAATTTATTTGCTAACTTACGTCCTGCAATTTTGTATCCACAATTGGCAGATGCTTCAAGCTTAAAACCTGAAATCGTATCAGGCTTAGATATCTTAATCGTGCGTGAATTGACAGGTGGTATCTATTTCGGTCAGCCACGTGGTATCCGTGAATTAGAAAATGGTGAAAAACAAGGTTTTAATACCGACGTATATGCTGAGTCAGAAATCAAACGCATTGCAAAAGTAGCGTTTGAAATGGCGAAATTGCGTGGCGGTAAAGTATGTTCGGTAGATAAAGCCAACGTACTGGAAGTGACTGAATTGTGGAAGCAAACCGTGACTCAGTTACATGCAGAACAGTACCCAGAAATCAACTTGTCGCACATGTATGTCGATAACGCAGCGATGCAATTGGTACGCGCGCCAAAACAATTTGACGTATTGGTGACAGGTAACTTGTTTGGTGACATCTTGTCTGATGAAGCGGCGATGTTGACAGGTTCTATTGGTATGTTGCCATCTGCATCTTTAGACGAAAATGGCAAAGGTATGTATGAGCCTTGCCATGGTTCAGCGCCAGATATCGCAGGTCAAAACTTGGCAAACCCATTGGCAACCATTCTTTCTGTGGCAATGATGTTACGTTACACCTTCCGCGAAGAAGCGGCAGCAAAAGCCATTGAAGATGCAGTAGGCAATGTATTAGATCAAGGTTTACGTACTGCCGATATTATGTCTGAAGGCATGAATAAAGTTGGTACTGTTGAAATGGGTCAAGCAGTCGTTACGGCACTCAACTAAAAATTTAAGCGATTTAACCTATCGCTTACAGCTCAAAATCAAATCATTAAACGCAGTCTTCGGGCTGCGTTTTTTTATTGGTTTTGTACTTTCAGAGTGTTTTAGCTAGGAGACTTAACAGCGTTGTCCCGAAACATACACTGCGGTAGCAATACCCTGCTGTAGGCGAAAATACAAATCACAAGTCAGTGCAACATCGTAACTTTCATGACTCGGGATACCGATATTTAACGGAACAGCACCAATACCTGTAGTGGGATGCAGCGCCATAGGGATCGGAACACGTACAGGACGAATAATGATACGGTAATGTAGCAATTGAGGGGTAGCTTGAGCTGTACCAAGCTGTTGATAGCCAATTTGGCTTAATTGCAAATGGGTCAGGATATATTGGCTAGATTGACCAATAAATTGCTGTAAATACGCATCGCGGTTTAAAGTGGAATGCGGTGGATTACTACTACACGCCACTAAACTGAGCGCAAAAAGACCTGTTATACAAGCAACGCAGGATCGAAATAACATGCTTTTTCTCCCTTGCTCAAAACTTTATTGTAGAAGGCAATGCAAGAAAAGAATGTGGTGATTCGATAAGCGGCGGGGACGAATTAAAGGCTAAACAGAATTTTTTTAAGTGAACGTAAAAAAGCCACTCCGAAAGTGGCTTTAGCTTACTCTAAAACTTAGCGTGCGCGATAAGT
This sequence comes from Acinetobacter sp. YH12095, assembly GCF_013419245.1. Lineage (NCBI taxonomy): Bacteria > Pseudomonadati > Pseudomonadota > Gammaproteobacteria > Moraxellales > Moraxellaceae > Acinetobacter > Acinetobacter sp. YH12095. Next base: position 53,703 of record NZ_VPAL01000015.1, on the reverse strand, counting down.
GATGCGACCCTTGGTTAAGTCGTAAGGTGTCATTTCAACTTTCACACTGTCGCCTGTTAAAATACGAATATAGTGTTTACGCATTTTACCAGAAATGTGAGCAATCACTTCATGACCGTTTTCTAAACGTACACGAAACATAGTATTAGGAAGCGTTTCGGTGACAACGCCTTCGAACTCGATGAGTTCCTCTTTATTGGCCATAGCCTACCTGAGTATCAAATTGGAAAGGCGCAAATTATAGGCAATTTTTCTGAAAAAAACAAGATGCTTTACCCTATACACAGCGCATCTGTTAGTAAAATAAGCGAATCATCGGTTTATACTTTTTCTGTAAAAATGGGCTTGGGTAGGTTGTCAGTTCGGTCAATCGCAGTTAATCTAATTTCAATCTTTTTAAGTATAAATGAAGTACATACAAGGAAGGTTTTTGCGTGGGTCAGCTAACTGATGCATCGGTTGTATTGCGTTTAGGCTACCAAGCGATTCGTCGTGCGGGGTTGCCAACCGAAGATATTTTAACAAAAGCAGGTGTGGCCTTAAATCAGGTCGAAGCCAATGAACGTACGCCTTTAAATGCACAATATGCGTTTTGGGTTGCGGCTGAGGAAGTCAGTAAAGACCCTGATATTGGTTTACATCTGGGGGAACATTTGCCACTTTATCGCGGGCAGGTGATTGAACATTTGTTTATTTCTTCAGAAAACTTTGGTGAAGGCCTAAAACGTGCTTTGGCTTATCAACGCCTGATTAGTGATGCTTTTGATGCCAAATTGGTGGTGGAAGATGGACGCTGCTATTTAACCAATGGCGTGCAGCCGTGGTCAGAAAATATCGTCAATCGTCATTTTTCTGAATGCGCCATGTCGGGTGTTTTACGCTTCTTTAAATTCATTACCGAAGGTCGTTTTCAGCCTATTTATATTGACTTTAACTTTAGTGATGGTGCTGCAGATGATGAATATTTCCGTGTCTTTGAATGTCCTGTGAGTTTGGGGCAGAAAGAAACGCGTTTGTATTTTGATCCGAGTATTTTGGATTATCCACTGTGGCAGGCAGAACCTGAGTTATTGCAATTACACGAACAGTTGGCATTAGAAAAGCTGCAGGAGCTGGCGCGTTATGACTTGGTTGGTGAAGTACGCCGTGCCATTGGTTCAACTTTAGAAAGCGGTGAAACGACATTGGAAACAGTAGCGGCGCAATTGAATATCACGCCACGCCGTTTGCGTACCCAATTGAGCGAAGCCAATACCAGTTTTCAGCAAATTCTGTCCGATTATCGCTGTCGTCTGGCTAAACGATTATTATCGAATACCAATGAAAGCGTGGAGCGGATTGTGTACTTAACGGGTTTTTCAGAGCCAAGTACTTTTTATCGTGCTTTTAAACGCTGGACCAATGAAACTCCAGTGGAATATAGAAAACGTAAACAGCGTTAAGTTTGAAAATTTAAAACCTTTCCTAAACAGAATCCTCCCTAAATCCCCCTTTTTCAAAGGGGGGGACTTTCGTTTTTAACGCCTCGAAATGGAGCTCCTCTCTTTGGAAAAGGGAGGTCGGGAGGGATTAAATTATTCCGGCATGTTTAACCAATGTGGCCCTAAAGGAACTTTCGGTAAATCATACTGTTCAGGATAATGTGCCTGAATAAAATACAAGCCATCTGGCGGGGCAGTAATTCCTGCTGCTTTACGGTCTTGAGCTGCAAAAATTTGGTCAATATGTGCAATGTCATACAAACCTTGCCCGATCTCCAATAGACAACCCATGATATTGCGAACCATGTGATGCAAAAAACCATCGGCTTGAATATCTAACACTAAATAATTGCCGTGACGAATTAAGCGGCAATGGCTGACATGACGGACAGGCTGATTGGACTGACACGCTGCGGCACGAAAGCTTTCAAAATTATGTGTCCCTTCAAATTTCTGCGCAGCCGCAATCATTTTATCGACATCTAAGGGATAATAAGCGTGAGTGACTTGTTTGTGCAGCAAGGCAGGGCGTTGTGGATTGTTATACACGACATAGCGATAACGCCGTGCCTGAGCCTTAAAACGAGCATGGAAGTCCATATTCATCGTTTTAATCCATTGAATTGCAATGTCTTTGGGTAGTTGGCTGTTGGCACCCATCAACCAACCGCGTTCAGGGCGAATGGCATGCGTATCAAAATGTGCCACCATATTGGTTGCATGCACGCCTGCATCGGTACGTCCTGCACCATGTAAAATAATGGGTTCATCGGCAATTTTGCTCAGAACTTTTTCAATGGTTTCCTGCACACTAGGTACGCCTGCTTGCTGGGTCTGCCAACCCCGATACCGAATGCCACAAAACTCAATTCCGATTGCAAAACGCTGCATAATCACCTCAAATCACACTGAAGACTGCCAATGCGCATACCACTGTGCAAGGCTGTCGTATTGTAAATACATTTTTAAGGCTTTGGCATAAAGATCTGCGTGACTTTGGCAATCACTGATTAAAATTTTGCTGTCCTGTAACCACTGGCTGATCGCATAGCGTTGTTGCATGCCACCAAAAGTGACTTGTGTGGTGAGAATGACGGCACATTGTTGAGCTTGCAAGGCCTGAATTAACGCAATCACTTCGGCATTGACTGCCATATTGCCTGTGCCATAACTCTGTAAAATCAGGCAGTGTGGGGGATGTTGCTGTAAGGCTTTTAAATTATCGACCAAAGCAGAAATGGCAATTGGCTGCAACATCCAATTCAGGCAGTTAAAGTGCTGGGCTTTTTCAATATGTTGAGAGCTAATGTTGAATGCTGGCTCATTCTGCGATTTGCTCTCCGTGCAAACCAAAGCGGACTGACCTATAAATGCATTTAACTCGGTGGTGTGTTGTTTCAGTGCCGTTGCGGCATGAATCAGTTGATGATGGAAGGCGAGATATACGCCCTGAGTCACTTGATGAATCTGTTGTAAAGCAAAATTCAGGTTGTCCAAGGCATCACTAAATTCACGGGTATCTGTGCCTTGGGCATTGAGTAAGGGATATTGGCTACCCGTGAGAATGACATGGGTACTTTGCGCTAAAAAACGTGCCAAGACTGCACAGGCGTAGCTGAGGGTGTCGGTCCCATGTAAAATGACGAAATGTTGAAAATTATCTTGTTGTAATTTTTGAATATATTGAATGAGCTGTAACCAGTCTGCTGCTGTGCAGGCACTACTGTCTTTAATGACAGGGGCAACAAAACATTCAATCTCTAAATTTAGGGGCAAGACCTGTGCCAAGCGTGGCAGGAATTGCTCGGCAGGCATTGGGCTTAGTGGTTCACCGACACAGCCAAAAGTGCCGCCCATATAGATTAACGCAATTTTTTTCATCATAAAAAAAGCAGTCAAGAATGACTGCTTTATCTTAATCTGATTTGAATTAAGAAGCGATTTGATTCAGTAACTGATCGGCACGTTGGCGTTGTTCAGCAGAATAATTTGCGCCTTGTTCGCTAAGTAAAGCTTTCGCAGCATCATAAGCGCCTAACTCTACATATTGGCTCGCTAAGTCTAAGTTCAACTGAATTTCATCCACTTGAGATAAGTCTGGGAATGATTTCACCAATGGATCATTCAGATCAACATCTGTGCTGACAACGGTTGCAGCAGGTTCAAGTGCAATACTTGGTGCAGCAATGATTTCTGGTTCAGTTGTAGGTTGAAGATTGGTTTCCGCAGCAGGCGTATTGTCAAATGTGAAATTAAAATCAGGTGTTGCAGGTTCAGTTTTTGCTTCAACAGTCGCAGGGGTTTCTGTTGTTGAAAAGTCAAAGTCTAAACTTGGGGCTTCAGTTGTAGCAGGTGCATTTGCTGGTGTTTCAGATGCTACTATTTCAGTTTTATTCGGTTCTAAATCAAAAGAAAACTCAAGCGGTTGGGCTGCTTCTGTAGCACTTGTACTTGGCTCAGGAGTAATTGCGGGTGTTTCAGTTTTCTCTGTTGCTGGTGCAGTATCTACAGAAAAATTAAAGTCTAAAGCAGCAGGTTCTGCTTTTACTTCAGGCTCAGCTGCTTTTTCTACAGGTGCAGCAGCAGGGCTGAAATTTAACGATGAGGTATCAAATTCTAAAGCTGCTTCAGGTGCTGCTGTTTTATTTGAAGTTAGTTCGTGCTGTAACTGGTCAAAAGAAGAGCTATCAGAAGAGATATCATCTTTTGATTGTATGAGGGCATCAAAATCAGCAGTTGATTTTTGTTCAACAGGAGCCGATTCTAAATCCGCTGGAGTCGTTGGTTGAAAATCAATCCCATCAATTGCTTTGTTGTTTTGCTCATCAAATACTTGTTTTTGAGCTTCTGCTTGAACCAAAATATCATCAAGGCCCAAAGCGCGTATATGATTGAGTAATTGATCAATCGCAAACTCATCTTTTTGCTGTAAATGAATATCAAGCAATAACAAATACAAACCATGCAATGAGTTATCACGTTTTAATGCTTGGTTAATTTGCGCTTCTGCAGCAAAGAAATTACGCTCTTTGATCAGGTTTTCAATGTTAGTTTGGATTTTTACAGGGACAGGGGTAGAGTGTTGTGGAGTTGGAACAACCTCTTCAACCACCACCGATTTCTGGGCAACTTTTTTGGTAGTTGTGGTTTTCTTGCCACTGGTTTTGGCTGGCGCTGCTGTTTTCTTGTTGCTTGGTTCGGCTTCTTTACTTGCTTCACGCTTTTTCAAGAAAATTGCGATCACCAGTAATAAAATAAACGGAATCACATAAATCAGCATGTTTATACCCCTTGAGGATGTGGTCCCTGTTTGACCTTATCCCAAAAAAATCATTGTGTGTAACATTTAGTGTTTTGGCTTATTTGCGGCTTGTTGTTTTTGCAATTGTTGTTGCAGTTCAGCAAGGCGCGCGTTGAGTAATTGAATTCTGTGATCCTTCTGACGTAATGCCAATTCTAATTCTGTTACGTTTCTCTGTAATTTAACGGTTTTCTCACGGGATGTCATAACTTTTAATGACAAGTCACCCGAAGTTTGTGTGGATTGTGTGTTCTTCTTGGCAGAACCGTGGGTGGAGTCCTGTTGATTCTCTGCCACGAGGCTCATTTCTGCTTGATTTAAACGATATTTGGCTTTGCCTGATTGTGGTGTACTGGCCGTTTCTGGTTTTGGAATTGCGGCTTTTTTCTCTGTTTTAGAGTTAGCTTGTGCATGTAAATTTAAGGTCGCACCACGACGCAAACGATTGGCATCGCCTTGAATAAAAGCATGCTCATTATTGGCTTTAATTTGCTGCATCACTTCAGCAACAGGGCGGTTATTTTCACCCGCAATGCGTGAGGCAATTGCCCATAATGATTCATTCGATTGCACCACGTGTTGGGTATTGACTGCAGGCATGGCTGTGGCAGGGCTTGGTTTAGCCTGTGCAGCCGCTGTTTGTGCAGGCTTTTTCACGGCAGCAGCAGGCTGAGTTTGTGCCAGTTGCTTCGTGCGTTGCTGTTCAGCAAATTTTTGTACCAATGGATCAGCCGATTGTTGTGCAGTGACTGAAGTGGTGGCTGTAGATGCTGTCGGTGTTGGGTTGTTATTTGTTTTTGCTGGCGCTGCTTTTGGAGCAGCAACAGTCGTATTTTCACTCGCTGCGCTACGGCTTGGCGCAGTTTGAATCACTGTTACTGCTTGATGGTTTAACGCAGGCGGTGTATTGCGTTTAATGGTTAGCGGTGCTTCAAAAGCCTGTTGTTCAATTGCTTTGGGTGTTTTAACCTGATAGGCCGTACTTACAGGTAAATTTAAAGCAATATCTTGCTCATTGACAATCATAACAGGCATTAAAGCTTGTTCATTGCTACGTTGCATAGCGGCCAATGGCGCAGGTGCACTGCGTTTTAATGGGGTGCGAATATGTTGCAGGCGGGTTGCATTGCCTTCTTTAATTTTGACCACAATATTCAACTCAGACTCGGTTAGAGGTCGAGATGAGGTAATGGTGATAACCCCTGTACCATTGCTGTTACGACGTGTAAAAAAGTTAAGATGACCAGGCGGACGGTGGCTCGCACCAATCGACATCAGATCTTCGGCCGTAGCTAAACTAACATCAATCGCTTCATTCACATTCGATTGACGAAAGTTGATTTCGGCATAGAGCAATTCCCCAGTTGTTGACTGAATTTGAATCGGGTCAACATTCATTGCATACATTTGCTGTGAAGCCAAAATAGATAAAATGGCGATCTTTAATTTGTTATATACAGTCATCTTAATTGTTAGCTCGGTCATTTATCGCAAGGCGAAAAGGATAGAGTAGCGAGTTGTAGGTCGATTGTAAAATATTAACACGTTGATTACATAAAAAAGCCAGTCAAATTTGACTGGCTTGTTGAGATTGATCACAGAATCAAAAATGATTCAGTGCTCAAGACGAAGCTTAAGCATTTTTGTAATCAATTAAGATGCGTAACATACGACGTAATGGCTCTGCTGCGCCCCAAAGTAATTGGTCACCTACAGTGAATGCACCAAGGTATTCTTTACCCATGTTCATTTTGCGTAAACGACCAACAGGTACTGTTAAAGTCCCTGTAACTGCAACTGGGGTAAGATCGGTCATTGATGCTTCGCGTGTATTTGGTACCACTTTTGCCCATTGGCTTGATTGACGAATCATATCTTCAATTTCGTTCAGTGGAACGTCTTTTTTCAGCTTCAATGTGATTGCCTGAGAGTGACAACGCATTGCGCCAATACGCACACAGTGACCATCAATTGGAACAATCTGCTGATTGCCTAAAATCTTGTTGGTTTCAACCTGACCTTTCCATTCTTCTTTTGACTGACCGCTTTCAAGCTGTTTGTCGATATATGGAATGAGAGAACCCGCTAAAGGCACACCAAAGTTTGCCGATGGGAAACCTTCGCCACGTTGTAATTCGGCAATTTTAGAGTCGATGTCTAAAATTGGTGAACGTGGGTCATCCAACAAGTCTTTGGTGTTGTTATACAAGTAGCCCATGCCTGTGATCAGCTCACGCATGTTTTGCGCACCTGCACCAGAAGCTGCTTGATAGGTCATTGAAGTTGCCCATTCCACCAAATTGTTTTGGAATAATGAACCCAAGCCCATCAACATGAGTGAAACAGTACAGTTACCGCCCACAAATGTTTTGGTGCCATTCACCAAGCCATCTTTAATGACATTCATGTTGACTGGATCAAGTACGATAATCGCTTCATCATCCATACGTAGGGTAGATGCAGCATCAATCCAGTAACCATTCCATCCTTCAGCTTTAAGCTTCGGGAAAACGGCAGAAGTGTAATCACCACCTTGACAGGTAATAATGACATCCATTTGCTTCAGACTTTCAATATCTGTTGCATCCATAAGTGCTGGGGCAGTCTTACCACCAAACGCTGGTGCTTCACCGCCAGCATTACTGGTAGAGAAATAGAATGGCTCAAAATGAGCAAAATCATTTTCTTCAACCATACGTTGCATAAGGACGGAACCCACCATCCCGCGCCAACCGACCAGACCTACTTTCATGTCACTTTGCCTCGGTGCGTTAAAAAACAATAAAGGAATATAAGTCTATCAAAAGGGGACGCAACTGCAAGCATTACATGAACAAAACATGAGTATTATTGAGTGAAATCTCTTGTTTGTGTTACATACAAAATTGATAACTTTGGTTTTCATGTAAAAACGACAAAAAATACAAAAGAGTAAAGCAAGATGATTTGGGTAGAAGGGCTTGCAATATTAGTCATTTGGTTAAGTTTTTGGTCACTGATTCCGCGTGATGAATGGTGGATTCGGGGCGCAGATTTTCCACGTTTACAGATCTTGGTTTTGGGCATCATTGCCTTTGTTTTGCTCCTAATTTGGGAGCAGACGTGGGATGTGTCTAGCCAAGTGATTTTAATTGGGTTGATTGCGGCTTTGGCTTATCAGCTCAAAATGGTCTTGCCCTACACCTTGCTGTGGAAAAAACAGGTCAAACAAGTTCGTCCAGAACAGCTAAATCCTGAAAAACAGATTTCATTAATCGTGTCCAATGTCCTGACACCAAATCAAAAATATCATCTTTTAATTGAACATATTCAAGCCTTAAAACCAGATTTGGTGTTGACCCTAGAATCTGATTTGGCTTGGCAGAAAGCCTTGTCTGTGATTGAAGCCGATTATCCTTATCGGGTCGCTGCACCTTTAGATAATTTATATGGCATGCATTTGTATAGCCGTTTGCCATTAAAAGACAGTGAGATCAAATTTATTCTCAGCGATGAAATTCCATCCATTCATACCAGTGTGATTTTGCCTTCGGGGCAGCCTGTACAGTTGTATTGTTTGCATCCTAAACCACCAAGTCCTACCGAAGCCAAAGATTCAGTTTTAAGAGATGCCGAATTGTTGATTGTAGGCGATCAAATCAAAGATTTAGATGAAAGCTGTATCGTAATGGGTGATTTAAACGATGTGGCATGGTCGCGGACTACGCGCTTGTTTCAAAGAATCAGTGGCTTGCTCGACCCGCGCGTAGGGCGGCACTATATCAATACCTTTCATGCCGATTATCCTTTACTGCGTTGGTCATTAGACCATGTATTTCATAGTACAGATTTTGCATTGGTAGATATGCAGCGTTTAGCACATATTGGTTCAGATCATTTTCCTGTGTATGTGGTATTGCAAACTGGGCGGGTGTTTGATCGAATTCAGGAAGAACTGCCGCAAACCGATGCCGATGAGCAGGAAGCACAACAGGCGATTCAGGATGGGATTGAAAAAGCAGAGCAAGAAGAAAAACTGGTGACCGATGAAATTGCACAACCGTATAAAGCACAGGATAAATCGGTTTAGAAATTAAACGAAAAGTGTACGAAATGGCTTACACGGATTTAGGCACATGACGCATGGTTTATTCTGACTGATCTGGTTAAGATTAATTCATCAGCACAAGGACTCGGGAACGGAATATCCCATTAAGGAAGACGACGCTGAGGGATAAACATCAAGGATATGATGTAGGTAAGGAACGCCACACAACAAAATAACAATAAGTTTTGAAAGCACAACCTCATGAGCCCGAGTTTTACAGGATGTAGAACTCGGGCGATGATTTTTTAGGGCTTATTTTTTCATTCTCATTGTTTTTAAACAAATTAAATTTCAATCAGCTCGATTCAGTTTTAAGGCTTTAGGTGTGTTTTGACTGCAAAACTTGCTGATATAAATCTAAGGTTTGATGACACATATCTGCCAAGCTGAACAATTCAACAGGGGTGACACTTTGCGGTATTTCCAGATGCAATTGCACTGCATTGAATAAAGCCACTTGGTCATCTGCTGCGATGAGCCCTTGCGGATACAGTTGTGACAAAATTTCAGCCACACCACCACGGTTCCAGCCAATCACAGGTGTTCCTACAGATAAAGCCTCAAGTGCAGTGCGTCCAAAGGTTTCCGCCTGATTGGAAAGTGAAAGTACAATATCGCTAAACGCAAGCCACTCGCGAATGTCAGAACGGTGTCCAACAAAGGTTATCGCTTCGGTCAGATGTTTATCCCGAATATTGCGTTCCAGTTCCTGTAAATAAGCTGCTTTTTTAACATCTGCACCGCCTACAACAACAGCATGAATCTGTGGATACTGGGTTTTTAATTTCGCAATTAGATCAATCAATGTTTCATGACCTTTTAAGCGGGTGATACGTCCCGGCAAACAAATTAAAAACTTATGTTCAAGTTCTGGGAAATCTTGATAGGTTTGTTGCATCCATTGTGCCGAAGGTTGATACCCGTGCGGAAATGCAGCAGGGTCAATTCCACGATAAATACGGACAATATCTTCAGGTGGACAGTTTTGATAATGATCACGAATGTATTTGACTACACTGTCAGAAACTGCGATCACTTTTTCCGCTTGGGTCATAATTTGGCTGTAACGGTTAACTGAATAAAAACCATGTACAGTTGAAATTAAGTGTGGACGTTTTTCGGCTGGAATACCTTTTAGGGAAAAATGAGTTAGCCATGCAGGTACGCGGGAACGTACATGCACAATATCAGGTTGATGTTGCATAATCAGTTGGCGTAAAGGACGGATTTGCCACAAGCTTGATAATGATTTTTTGTGGATGGCTAACTTTAAATGAGTGGAACCTTCAGCTTCGAGTTGGTTAACCATCCGTCCGCCATTCGACACCACCAATGACGTATGTCCTTGAGCGACCAAGGCTCGGGCGATTTCGAGCGTACCGCGTTCTACACCGCCACTGTTTAATTCGGGTAATAACTGCATGACTTTCATGAATCTTTCCTTCTGCCGTACAGATTAGTAAATACTGTCATAACCTTCGGGGCGGCTCTTAAACCGACGATGAAACCACATATATTGGGTAGGAGCGATCCGTAATTGCTGCTCAATAATGAAATTGGTGCGCGTTGCATCTGCAACTTCATCTGCGCTTGGGAAATCCAGCAGTTCAGGTTCAATCAAGACTTTATATTGAGGGTTGGAAAGCTCACCTGTACGGTAAAAATATAACGGAATTGCTGCGGCTTTGGTCATTTTAAGTAAACGACGATGCGCTGTAACTGTCGCAGCAGGCACGCCAAAAAATGGCGCCATAACACCTTGTTTTAAACCAAAGTCCTGATCTGGGCTATACCAAATGGCACGACCATTTTTTAAGTGACGGATTAAACCACGCATGTCATCGTGGTCAATTTGATGACCGTAAATGGTGGCGCGACAACGGTAAATCAGCATGTCCAGTAATGGATTGTTTTGTGGACGATAGACCACATCGGGGTCAAAATATTGCGCACAGACATAGCCGCCTGCATCTAGCAGAGTAGAATGTGTACCTAACAATAAAACCCCGCGACCATCTGCTTGGGCTTGCTGAATATGTTCTAAACCTTCAACCTGAGTACGTCCTTTAAACCACTGTGGACAGTACCACGCATTTAAGGTTTCAAATACGCCCAGCATTTGATCAACAAAGACTTGGCGAGCATTTTCTTGTACTTCAGCCTCGCTCCATTCAGGAAAACACACTTCCAAATTCCGTAACGTAGTTACGCGACGTGACTTCATGCTGTTAAAGGCAAGATTGCCTAAAAGCTGCGCCAAACGATACTGAATCGCCCACGGCAAAATGGCTAAAATCATCAGGAAGACAATGCCAATCCAGATGCCCCAATATTTTGGCAACAGGAAAGACCATTGAAATTCGCCTGGTTGATATTCAGTGTGTTGACTCATAATGACCGTGTAAAGTGTTGTATCGTTGCAGTTTAGCACGAACCGATTTTAAAATTTAAAAGCATCCGTCCAATGGGAAAGATGCTTAAAACGGTTTTGCGAAGTCTTTCAGGACAAGCGTAGACGAAGTGTCAATAGACCCTAGTTACCATTCGCCAAGTTTTCCAGTTCGTCCCAACGCTCCAGTTTTTCCAGCAGTTCTTCATCAATTTCAGCCAAACGCTGTGAGGCTTTGGTGGCTGCATTGGCATCTGTTACAAACCAAGAACCATCCGCCAGTTTTTCAGCCAATTCGGTTTGTTCCTGTTCCAGTGCTTCAATTTCACCTGGCAACTGCTCTAAAGCACGTTGATCTTTGTAGCTCAATTTTACTTTTTTAGCCGTTGGTGCTGCTGCAGCCGCTTCGGCTTTGGCAACGGCTTTTTTAACATCACTTTTTTGATCAACCACAGTTTGGTCTGGGCGTTGCTGCAAATAGTCCTGATAGCCGCCAATATATTCATCAATATTGCCTTTGCCATCAAATACCCAAGTTGAAGTCACCACGTTGTCCATAAAGGCACGGTCGTGTGAAATCAGCAATAAGGTGCCTTTATAGTCGCTGAGCATTTCCTCAAGCAATTCTAAAGTGACCATATCCAAGTCGTTGGTCGGCTCATCCATCACTATCAGGTTAGATGGTTTGAGTAATAATTTTGCCAGTAAAATACGGTTGCGTTCACCGCCAGACAAGGCTTTAACAGGCGTGCGCGCACGTTCTGGTGAGAATAAAAAGTCTTGTAAATAACTATAGATATGACGACGTTGTCCGTTCACATCAACAAAATCTGAACCTTCAGACACGTTATCTTTGACCGACTTTTCCAAATCCAAGACGTTACGCAATTGGTCAAAATAGGCAATTTCCAGTTGTGTTCCTGTTTTGACAGAGCCGCCATGCTCAATTTCACCTAAAATGGCTTTAATCAGAGTGGTTTTACCGACACCGTTATCACCAACTAAACCAATACGGTCGCCACGTAATACCAATGTTGAAAAGTCTTTGATAATTGGAGCTTGATTGCCAAAGGCCACTTGTAAATGTTCAATATCAAAGACCAGTTTACCTGAGCGATTGGCTTCCTGCGCTGCCATATTGACTTTGCCTTGTTGGAAGCGACGTGCTTTGGATTCTTCACGTAAAGCTTTTAAAGCACGCACACGTCCTTCGTTGCGGGTACGACGTGCTTTAATGCCCTGACGAATCCATGCTTCTTCTTCGGCCAGTTTTTTATCAAACAGCGCATTTTGTTTTTCTTCAGCTTCAAGTTGCTGTGCTTTTAAATCTAAATAACGTGAATAGTTGCCTTCGTAGCTGCGTAATACACCACGATCTAACTCAACAATGCGGGTGGCGATACTATCGACAAAAGCACGGTCATGCGAAATAAACAGCAGGGTTAAATTATTTTGATCGAGTAGGAATTTTTCTAACCATTCAATACTTTCCACATCTAAGTGGTTGGTTGGTTCATCTAGCAACAATACGTCAGGTTGGGTGAGTAGGGCACGTGCCAACAACACACGACGTTTACGTCCACCCGATAAATCGGCCAAGTCGGCATTTGGATCAAGTCCCATTTTACTTAAAATGGCATTGACCTTATTTTCTAGCGCCCAGCCATCAAGCTGATCTAGCTTGTGTTGCAAGTTCCCCATACGGTCACAGGCATCCATATCGCCCAATACACAGGCATCACTGGCTTCGTGATAGGCTTTTAATACTGCAGCAGCTTCGCCTGCACCATCAGCAACAATATCGGCGACTTTGCCTGAATCCATGGGCACATCTTGCGCCAACATGGCAATGGTGATGCCATTTTGAATAGACACTTCACCTGCATCGGGCAGTAAACTTCCTTCAATCAGTTTAAGTAGAGTAGACTTACCTTCTCCATTACGGCCAATCAAACACACTCGTTCGCCACGTTCTAGGTTAAAATTCGCGCCGTCGAGCAAGGCAGGTCCACCAAATGCGAGTTGGACATCCCTTAAAGTAATATAGGCCATAGTGTTTCCTAAAAAATCTCAAATGAGGATTTGAAATGACTAAACAAAGTATAGATGATCAGGCGTCATTTTCCGCACCCATTGAAGATTTGCAAGTGCGAATTGCATTTTTGGACGATTTAGTTGAGCAATTGAATGAACAAGTGGTTCATCAAAGTCTGGAAATTGCTGATTTAAAGAAACAAATGCAGTTGTTATATCAGCGGGTAGAGTCGGCAGATTTGTCGGATGGGATTGCACCATTTGACCCGATGACCAATCGCCCACCACACTATTAATCAATCGTACTTAATCAACGGTATTGGTTTCCGTGCTGATTTTAATTTGACCTTTGCTGTACTTCCCGCTGTAATGCTCGGCTGCTGTGCCTGAATCTTTTAAACCCTATTGTGTCCGCTAAAGTTTATGTCCTTTAAAGTTGTGTTACTTGACCTTGAAAACAACCAGCCTACCGCGACTTTGTTGCGAGAAATTATTGAGCATCATCCGAGTGTGTATCTGTTTAATTGTGCAGGAAAATTTGAATATAACTTGCAGGATTTAACTGAGTTGGCTGGCTGGATCAGTACGGGTCAACTTATGATTTTAGACAGCCCGCGCGCAGAGTTTAAAGAGTTTGAATATGCAGTGGTAGTTGGGCAACTGATGGCACTGCTAGAGCCAGAAACACAAGTTGAAGTGATTTCTGCGGCTGACAGTATTCAGATTTTAATGGAAATGTTGCAAGCATCTGAAATTGCCTGTCACCTGATTCATATTCAGCCTGAAATGCAGTCTGGGAAAAGCAAAAATCGTTTACCAAGCCCAATGGCAATTCGCAACAAACCTGAATTGCTGTTGGTAAAAAAGTATTGTGATGCGTTGGCAAAAATGTCAGGCAAGCCAACCAACGTAGAGGCTTTAAAAAACTCGATTGCCAATATTTTGCAACTTGAGGCAGACAAAGTGCAGCATGTGGTTGGCATGTTGATGAACCTGAAAATTGTAAAGCGAGTGGATGAGCAAATTAGCTTTCGTAAAAAAGTACTGAAGCAGTGGGTACAACTTGACCTAGATGTCGTGGAAGAATCTACGCAAGAGGCGACAGTCACTTCTACAATCGTGGCGCAAACTGAAGCCGTAGAGCCACATCCTCAGCACAGTTTATTTAAAAACTTTAGCCAAATTGACCCTGTGCAATGGGAAGTTGCCAAAAAGTTACGTGAGCTAAAAGGTGAAAAACCAAAAGATATTTATGAATTGCGTGATTTGCTGGAACGGTTATTTCCAAAATCTGATATTCGTTTATTGCTCAAAGAACTGATTGAAAAAGGCTATATTTATTGGAATGGACATGAAGTGCTATATAGTCATGAGATGTTTTTAAGCTAAGTTTTAGAATTTTTCGATTAATGGCATGAGTCGATTTAAAACCCATCTGCAAGATAGTTTTTTATCGATACGACTGATTTAAGTCATCATTTATCAACCATTTAAAGTTTTGAAAATGATGCCTTTTCACGTAAGACGATTTTAAGCTGTTTGTAGGCAGATAGACTAAAACACTTGAAATAAATAAATCACAGCTTATTTTAATCTTGCGTTTTATATTGTGCTTATGCAACTCTAATATAAGAATAGAAAGGTTGTACTATGGAAAATACTGGAATTTGGGTTGCCGTTGCCATCATTATATTTGTGATGGGCTCTATTTTTGGTCTGCGTGTCAGCCCAAGAGAAAAAGCTTTAGGATTGATGCGTGAAAAAGCCCGAAAAATGGGACTACACCCTCGTTTGGTGGTTGCGCCTGACTGGACAAAAATCCCGAAAGCCACGGAATCACGTGCCAGTATGGTGGCGTATTACAGTGTACTCATTGCCGATGCACGTTTACCGTTAATGCGTGCTTTAGTGACAGACCAAAAGCTAGAACTGTTGCATGGCGATGAGAAATTCCAAGGCTTACCCATTGCATTAAAGGGCATTTATGCTATTGATATGCAGGCAAACTGTGTAGGAATCTATTGGGATGAAGAAGCCGATCTTCGCGCAACTCAATTAGATGAGATGAAAGCCTTTTTACATAGCTTGGCTGAACGTTAATTTTTAAACCATTAAATAGGAAATACGGTTACTTATGGCGAACGCTCCTCGGTCCACATCCAAAAGCACTGCAGCCAAATCTGAAGCTGGTCACAAACGTGCCTTAGTGATTGTGGAGTCGCCTGCAAAAGCGAAAACAATCAATAAATATCTTGGTTCGGACTACATTGTGAAGTCTTCGGTCGGTCACGTGCGTGATTTGCCAACCAGTGGTGGCGCAAAAACCACAGAAAAGAAAACCACCACCCGAACCAAACTGACCGAGGCTCAGAAAGCTGAAAAAGCTCAACAAGCATTAGTCAACCGTATGGGGGTTGATCCTGAACATGACTGGAAAGCACACTATGAAGTGCTGCCAGGCAAAGAAAATGTAGTCGCTGAATTAAAAAAACTGGCATCGCAGGTCGATGAAGTCTATCTCGCAACGGACTTGGACCGTGAAGGGGAAGCGATTGCGTGGCACTTAAAAGAAGTCATTGGTGGAGATGACTCACGTTATCAACGTGTCGTGTTTAACGAAATTACCAAAAATGCGATTCAAGAAGCCTTTAAGCATCCTGCGCGTTTAGATACTAACAAAGTCAATGCCCAACAGGCACGTCGTTTCTTAGATCGCGTGGTGGGTTTTATGATTTCGCCACTGCTCTGGAAAAAAATTGCCCGTGGTTTATCGGCAGGACGAGTGCAGTCAGTTGCGGTGAAGCTGGTTGTGGAGCGCGAGCGTGAAATTCGCGCCTTTGTACCCGAAGAATATTGGCAAGTCTTTGCAGATACTAAATCTGAAAAAGATGACATTCGTCTAGAAGCGGTTAAGCAAGCGGGTAAAACCCTCAAGTTACGCAACAAAGCTGAAACCGATGCTTTACTGAACTTGATTAAAGATGCGCAATACACCGTATCTGCACGTGAAGATAAGCCGACCAAAGTCAACCCAAGTGCGCCGTATATCACGTCAACGCTGCAACAGGCTGCGAGTACCCGTCTTGGTTTTTCAGTCAAGAAAACCATGATGCTAGCACAGCGTTTGTATGAGGCAGGTTTTATCACCTATATGCGTACAGACTCGACCTTCCTGAGTGATGACGCGGTCAATATGGTGCGTACGCATATTGAAGCGGAGTTTGGTCAAAAATATCTGCCTGCTAAACCAAATCGTTATGGCAATAAAGCAGGCGCACAAGAAGCGCACGAAGCGATTCGTCCATCTAATGTTGCGCTTAAAGGCGACAGTTTGGTGGGTGTAGAGCGCGATGCACAGCGTTTATATGATCTGATTTGGCGTCAGTTCGTCGCTTGCCAAATGACACCAGCCGAATATTTATCATCGACCATTTTGGTTGATGCCAATGGTGTCGAGTTAAAAGCCAAAGGTCGTACGCTGGTTTTTGATGGCTTTACCAAAGTGCGTGGGCAAAACAAATCGGATGATGATGTGTTACTGCCTGCAGTTAAAGTCGGTGAAATTCTTAAATTAGAGAAGCTTGATCCATCACAACACTTTACCAAACCGCCTGCGCGTTTTACCGAAGCCTCTTTGGTGAAAGAGCTTGAGAAAAAAGGTATTGGACGTCCATCGACCTATGCTGCGATTATTTCAACTATTCAAGACCGTGGTTATGTCAAACTGGAAAACCGTCGTCTGTTTGCCGAAAAAATGGGTGAGATTGTTACAGATCGTCTGGATGAAAGTTTTAATAACCTGATGAACTACGATTTTACAGCAGACTTGGAAGGTCAGCTGGATAAAGTTGCAGATGGAGAACGTAACTGGAAAGACTTACTCAACAGTTTTTATGGTGACTTCAAGCAGCGTTTGACCAATGCACAGGGCGAACAAGGCATGCGCCGTAATCTACCTGTAGAGGTTGATGCCGTGCATTGTAAAGAATGTTCACGTCCAATGCAGATTCGTACAGGTACAACAGGGGTATTCTTGGGATGTTCAGGCTATAACTTGCCACCGAAAGAACGTTGCAAGGGAACTCTGAACCTAACTCCTGTCGAGTCGCTTGCTGTATTGTCGGATGATGATACCGCTGAAACTGCAGATTTGATGTCTAAAAAACGCTGTCCAATTTGCGAAACTGCCATGGACAGCTATGTGATTGATGGTGGTCGTAAACTGCACATTTGTGGGAATAACCCAGACTGTGCAGGTTTTGAGCTAGAAGAAGGCGAGTTCAAAATTAAAGGCTATGATGGCCCAACCATTCCGTGTGACAAGTGCGATGGCGAAATGCAGTTGAAAACAGGTCGTTTTGGCCCTTATTTTGCCTGCACCAGCTGTGAAAACACGCGAAAAGTACTCAAGAATGGTCAGCCTGCGCCACCGCGTGTTGATCCAATTAAAATGGAACATTTACGTTCAACCAAACACGATGATTTCTTTGTGTTGCGTGATGGTGCAGCAGGCTTGTTCTTGGCAGCCAGTAAGTTCCCGAAAGTACGTGAAACCCGTGCACCGAAAGTCGCGGAATTACGCACAGTTGCAGAACAGCTTGATCCAAAATATCAATTTATTTTGCAAGCACCTGATGCAGACCCAGAGGGTAATCCAACATTAGTGAAATTCAGCCGTAAGAATCAAGCGCAATATATTGGTTCGGAAACGCCTGAAGGCAAACAAACCAAATGGTCATTGGTTTACCAAGATGGTAAATGGGTTGAGGCTTAACACGATCTGTTATGGAGTTGAAGCCAAAAAAATTCGCCATTTTAATCGATGCAGATAACTCATCGGTCAACTCGATTGAGTCTGTATTGGAAGAAGTGGCGAAGTATGGCATCGCCAGTGTAAAGCGCGTGTATGGTGACTGGAGCAGCGAAAGTCTAAAAAATTGGCGTGATGTACTTTTACCGCACGCCATTACGCCTGTACAGCAATTTGCTTATACCAAAAGCAAAGATGCCACCGATATGATTTTAATTATCGATGCCATGGATTTGTTGTATAGCGGTGCTTTAGATGGTTTTTGTATTGTATCTAGCGACAGTGATTTCACGCCTTTAGCCTCTCGCATTCGTGAAAGTGGTTTAATCGTTTATGGTTTTGGGCGTAGTAATACGCCTGAAGCTTTTCGTAAAGCCTGCGATAAATTTATTTATGTAGAAAACTTGGTGTCCGAAGCTGAAAAAGCTGCGGTAGCAGAAGAATCTGATCAGAAAGGGAAAAATAATAAAGTTACCGATGTTGCACTCAGCATAGATAAATACACCTTGAACCTGATTTATAAAGCGGTCAAAGAAAATGCCGATGATAGTGGTTGGGCTTATTTAGGGGCAATTGGTACGTATATCAGCTCGGTCAAGCCCGACTTTGACACCCGAAACTATGGTTACGATAAACTCTCTGGTTTAATTAAAGCCTTGGGTTTATTTGAAACCAAATTACAGGGCAGTCAGATGTATTTGAGAAAGCGTAGTTTTAGTACGTTTGTCAAACTTGTCCAAAAAACCATTCAGCAACTTGCAGATCAGGCAGGTTGGGCAAAAATTTCCGAGATTATTTAACATATCGAACAAAATGATCCCTACTTTAATATTCAAAATCAGGGATTTGAAAATACACAGTCAGCTATACTTTCAATACACAGTGGTTGGTTGGAATTTTCCAGTGATCACAATCGTGTTAAAGTCGGCAAGCTGATGTCTTAATGTTGTCCTAATTCATGTGGAAAAAAATCCGAATTTTATGCTTATTGCTGGTTTTGCTGGTCGTTGCAGTCAATGCTTGGCGTGATCAGAGCCAAGACTGGAATAAGCCCATCATCGTATTGTTACACCCAATCAATGCCGATGGACGATCAAATACCCAAAACTATATCAATACATTAAATATCAATAATTTAAATTCTGCTCAAGACTATCTAAAACAAGCTTCTTTGCAGTACCGTGGGCAACCCATTGCGCTTTATTTCAAACAGGGGCGAGAATTAAAGCAGTTGCCACCAAAAGTGCCTGAGCAGGCATCACTACTTAATACTGTACTTTGGAGTTTAAAGTTCCGATTTTACGCTTGGCAGCAACGACAAAGCAGTGATGGTACGGCAACCGTGACGCTGTACCTGAATTATTATGATCCGAGTCAAACTCAAATTTTGAAGCATTCCACCGCTTTACAAAAAGGTAAAATTGGCTCGGTGAATTTATTTGCTTCTGCTGCACACAGTGAGCGTAATACCATGGTGATGGTGCATGAATTACTGCATACCTTTGGTGCCACAGATAAATATGATTTAAGCACAGGTCAGCCGATTTATCCGATTGGTTATGCAGACCCAAATCAGCAACCATTGTATCCACAACGACAGGCTGAACTGATGGCGGGTTATGTGCCACTTTCGCAAAGCAAAAGTAAAATGCCTGAATCGTTACAACAGACACGTATTAACGAAATCACTGCCATAGAATTGGGCTGGAAATAATGTGGATAAGCATGTACTTATCCACATCTCTACAATAGAGCTTGTGTAAAAGTATGTGTTTAGGCATGAACCGAGCCATTTATATTCATGGGTTTATTCCTAAACCGATCTGTTAAACTATTCATCCACCCACTACGATGAGTCACTATGAGTTTAGCCAGCCTAATTGATGAATTGAATCCCCAGCAAAAACAAGCAGCCACGACAGCACATCAACATAGTCTGGTCTTGGCTGGCGCAGGCTGTGGCAAAACCAAAACCATTGTGGCACGTGCAGCGTACTTGATTGATCAGGGTATTCCAGCCAATCAAATTCAAATTTTGACCTTTACCCGTCGTGCGGCGAGTGAAATTGTCGCACGGGTGGAGCTAGCGCTGGGCGAGCAAGCCAAAGGCTTACGTGCTTCGACCTTTCATACTTTTTGTATGTATCTGTTACGCCGTACTCCTAAAGCCTTTGGCTTAGAGCAGTTTTCAATTATTGATCGTGATGATCAGTTGATGATGTTTCGCCTCATTCGTGGAAAAGATGATAAGAAAAATCCAAGTCAGTTACCCAAGCCTCAAGAATTATGTGATTTGTATTCTTTTGCGCGGAATACCCGTCAAAAACTGAGTGTGGCTTTAGAAAAGCAACAGCCTGAATATTTGGCATTAAAAGATCAAATTGCTGAAATTATGCAGGAATACGAAAGCCGTAAACGTGCACGTGGCTTTCTCGATTATGACGATATTTTGGCTGTGGTGGCATCGGCATTGGCGCAGTCGGAAGGTCTGGTCGATTATGTCGCGTCAATTTGTCAGCATCTTCTGGTTGATGAAATGCAGGACACCAATCCTTTGCAATGGGCTTTGCTTGAGCCTTTAAAAGATCGGGTCAGTTTGTTTTGTGTGGGCGATGATGCACAATCGATTTATGGTTTCCGTGGTGCAGATTTTGAAAATATTCATCATTTCACAGAGCGCGTACCCAATGCTCAAATTTTCAAATTAGAGCAAAATTACCGTTCTACGCAGGAAATTTTAGACCTGTCCAATTGGTTGTTAGATCAAAGTGAGATTCGCTATAACAAACGGTTGCAGGCGCATCGTGGTGATGGCATCAAACCCAAAATGCATATTTTCCCGAATGAATTTGATGAAGCCAAATGGATTGCGATTGATATTAAAGAGCGACATTTCTTGCAAGGCGCGCCGTGGTCAGATCACATGGTCTTGGTGCGTTCGAGTTTTGCAGCGCGACATATTGAAGCCGCCTGTATTGCGGCAAGTGTGCCGTATCGTTTTATTGGCGGCATGAAGCTCTTGGAAACTGCGCATGTGAAAGACTTACTTAGTTTATTGCGCGTTATTGCCAATCCTTTAGATGATATTGCATGGATGCGTTTTCTCACTTTATGGAATGGCGTGGGTGATGTCGGTGCGAGTAAGTTGGCACAGCAATTGTTGCTTGAACCGACAATGGATCAGGTGATTGAAAAGCTGGAAAAATTTGGACGCTTGCCAGAAAAAACTTTATTGATCATGAAGCAAATGGATGTCTTACGACATGAAGTTGCGGCTTGCGTCGGTTTAGGCATTGAAGCGATTCAGGAACAATTGACTGATAATTATAAAAAAGACTGGAATCGTCGTCAGGGTGATTTTCAGTTGGTGCAACAATTGGCGGGCAAGCATGCACAGTTAAGTGAGTTTTTAGAAGAATACGTGCTTGATCCTGTGTCTATTTCTGAAATTGAACGCCAGTCTGATACCGATGTGGTCACTTTAATCACCATTCATTCTGCCAAAGGGACTGAGCAAAAAGTCTGTTATGTGGCGAATGTGACAGCAGGACAGTACCCCCATGCACGGGCGCAGGGCAGTTTTGATGATATTGAAGAAGAACGTCGAGTGCTGTACGTGGCTTTGACCCGTGCCCAAAATGAACTGATTTTAACCAAGCAAAATTTTAATTTATGGGCGCGTGATACGGTAGATGAACAAGGGCGCAAACTGGACAGTTATTTTTTGAATGATCTGACACGGCAGTTGTGTGCGATGGAAACTCATCACCGTACCCGTCAGCAAACTGTGAAAAGTGCCTTGGTGGAACGCCAAGCGATTAATTTAGATTTTGGCATTGATCTCGATTAAACTATGCCACATGGTTTCCTGCAAAAAGTAGAGTAGGCGAGTGCTTTTTGATGTTTTTTGCCTATTTTAAGGTTGTAAGATGAAAATTTTAGTTCGTAGTTTAGAACGTACAGTGACTGAAGAAGAATTGTTAAAGCTTTTTCAGGAATATGGCACTGTAGAATCTTGTAATTTGGTGTTGGATGCTGCAACAGGAAAATCTAAAGGTTTTGCATTTGTAGAAATGCCACATGCACGTGAGGCAGTAAAAGCCATTAAAGCGCTGAATACTTTGCGTCTGCATGGTCATGGAATACGTGTCAAAGCAGCAGAAGATAAACCTGCATCAAAATAGTTCAAAGGGAGCAAAAAATGCTCCTTTTTTATGCGTGATTTTTAGTAAAAATACGAGATTGGCACTGCATTGGTGCGCGATTTTATCGCAGTAAAAATAGTGTATTTTTTATTGGGTGTTGCAGGAAAATCGGTTTAATCTAAGCTTCTTAGAACGCTAAATTGAGGAAATGCTCATGTCCCGTGTTGCTCGTTTTCATGCAGATCGTACCAATCAGAAATTATATTTCGCCCGTCTTTCATGTCAGCAGGCCGAGCAAACCGAGCATGTTCAGCAAGCGCAGGCACATCGTGAAGCTGCGGTGTTTCATTTAAATGGCGCGGTGCTGGCTTTTTTGCAGGAATTGGTGCGGTATTATCGTTTAAATGACAGTAATCCAACCCTTAAATCAATTGAAGAATTGATGGCAGCCAAAGGGCAGATTTCCCCTGAAGTGGCAATTTTGGAGCAACTGAGCAAATCGGGTTTTATTGCAGAGTTAAAGCGCGCTTATCGTTTATGTCAGTACACGCCCGAGCCAAGTGCACCAGAACCTGAACAGGAAACGTCATCCAATTTGATTATTAAAGTCACGCAATCTCCGCAAGCATGGCTACCAGATACGAAAATTTTGCGCGAATGGCATCGTGACTTAACCCAGTTGATTGATGGTTTTCGTAATGAAATGGTGGAATTTTAAGCCGACCAAACGCCCTTGAAAAAAATCTGATCAGCCCGATATAAATATTCTGAACGATGCAAAGTGCAAGCGCCTTTGCCGCCATGTCGAGCATGGAGGATATATGTCTATAGAGCAATTGAAAGAATTATTTGGTAATCAGGAAGCAATTTTAGAGCTGGTTCAGCTTGAAGGTGGCGAGTTGGCATTGCGTAATGCAGGCTCAGAGAAAGAGCCATTGGTCAAAATCCAGTTCAATGACGAAGTCAAAGCCATATTGGGCGATCAGACGGCTGTTGTGGCACAGCACATGATTCAGGCGGCATTATTTGGCTTGTTGGAAAAGCAGGTCAATGAATGGCATGCCGAAATTGTGGATGAACAGCCGCAATTTATGAGTTAATCCCAAAAGGTCTTTCGGTGATGAGCTATCTTTAATGAATAGATTGTCTATCTGCTTTGGTTAAAATCATGGACATTATTAGATAGTTTTTCATCAACACAATGAAAGCCAATCTATACGTCAACAAAAAAAGCGCAGCTTAAACGGTGCGCTTTTTGTGATTTTGGCTATGGGTTTTAGATGAATGATGCTCAATGCGTTGGTGGCTGATGATGGGCAATTTCAATTTGATTTAAAATATAATTGCTCATATTTTTCGCCATTTCTTCTTTGGCAAAATACACTTCACCAATGTTGTCTTTACGAATTACTTCCGCTTCGGCTTTGCTTTCTGCACATACCAAAACCTGAATTTCAGGGTTTAGGGTTTTGGCAATATCCACAATTTTATGAATATCCAGAATGTCCATAGGCGAGAGAACGAGTAGTCGTGCATGTTGAATATGTGCCTGAATCAGTACACCCGCTTCTGTGGCAATGCCGCTGACTGCAGCAATGCCTTTTTCGCGTAAGTCTTCGACAATTTCACGGTTTTCTTCCGCAATCACGACCTTAATATTCTCAGCCATTAAATTTTTAGTAATGCGGCGTCCGACTTCACCATGTCCAACAATCACCACCTGATCACGTAAATAATCTTGAGAAACTTCATCGGGCAGCATGGCTAAAGGGTCATTGCTGCGTTCAAGCAAACGCGCCAAATAAGAGCGTTCCCGAATCCAGTTTTGCACAGGCTCAATCGCAGAAAAAACAAAGGAATTGAGGGTAATTGAAATGAGTGCGCCTGCTAAAATCAGGTTTTGTCCTTCTAGTGACAGCAGTTGTAAAGATACACCTAGCGTTGCCAAAATAAAGGAAAACTCACCAATTTGTGCCAAGCTCGCGCCTACGGTCAAGGCTGTATTGAGTGGATAGCGGAAGAACAAGACCAATGCCATGGCTGCAATGGTTTTACCCACCATGATAATGCCGACGACCGCTAAAACGTGCAGTGGTTCTTCTATCAGAATACGCGGGTCAAACAGCATGCCCACAGCAACGAAAAATAGAATGGAGAAAATTTCACGTAAGGGTAAAGTTTCTTCTTCGGCGCGATGACTGAAATCAGATTCTTTGACCACCATCCCCGCAAAGAACGCCCCAAGTGCCATCGACACGCCAAAGATTTTATAAGCACCAAAGGCAATTGATACCGCAGCAGCGACCACAGTCAGGGTAAACAGTTCCCGCGAGCCTAAGCGAGCCACAATTTGCATAATGAAGGGCACAAGGCGTTTGCCAACAATCAGCATAAAGGCAATAAAGCCTGAAACTTTTAATAAAGTCAGTCCGAGTGTTAGCCAAATATTTTCATCACTGGCATTGTCGATAGCTTGTCCACCCAGTAATACAGCTGTGGCAGGCAAAAGCACCAATGCTAAGACCATCACTAAGTCTTCAACTAACAACCAGCCTACGGCAATTTTACCGTTCACGGAGTCGAGCAGGCCACGATCACCCAATGCTTTTAAGAGCACAACGGTACTGGCACAAGACAGACTCAAGCCAAAAATTAAGGCAGAACCAAAACTCCAACCCCACATCATCGACACGCCTACACCGAGCAGGGTCGCCACGGCGATCTGCAATACTGCACCAGGCAAAGCAATGCGTCGTACCTGCATTAAATCATTTAGCGAGAAATGCATGCCAACACCGAACATGAGGAACATGACCCCAAGTTCTGCCAATTGGTTGGCAAGATGAATATCTGCCACAATGCCCGGTGTGTTGGGACTAATGATGACACCTGCAATCAGATAGCCCATAAGCGGTGGAAGGCGTAAGCGCGCAGCGATATAGCCAAATACCAGTGCCAAGCTAAAACCAACGGCAAGTAAGATGATGAGTTCTACATCATGAGGCACGAGAAACTCCTAAGCCATGGTGAAGGTGTGGTCAAAAGACTGAAATAAGACAAGCACAAATAGTGCCAAAAAAGAAAACGAGGAAATTTTAACAAGTGAGGCAAAAAAAGTGCAAAAAAAAACGACCTGAATAAGGTCGTTTTTTAAAAAAGCTAAAATTATTTGATTTTAGCTTCTTTGAAAACTACGTGTTGACGGATTTTTGGATCAAATTTTTTGATTTCCATTTTTTCCGGCATAGTACGTTTGTTTTTAGTAGTGGTATAGAAATAACCTGTACCAGCTGTAGAAACTAAGCGAATCTTATCACGCATTGTCCTGACTCCTTACTTAGATCTTTTGACCTTGAGCACGAAGGTCAGCAACAACCTTTTCAATGCCCAATTTGTCGATAATACGCATACCTTTAGTGGTTAAACGAAGACGTACGAAACGTTTTTCGCTTTCTAACCAGAAACGGTGGTTGTGCAGGTTCGGCTCGAACCGGCGCTTAGTTTTGTTGTTGGCGTGTGAGACGTTGTTACCAACGACTGGACGCTTGCCGGTAACTTGGCAAACCTTAGACATGGTGTAACTCCATTGATTTAGCCAACAGCAAATCTGTATGGCCAGTCAAAAATAAACGGATGAATTCATTCAAGGGGCGTTTTATATCAAAAATACGCTTAAAAGACAAGCGATTTTCTTCAAAAACAGCATGAGCGTGTTTGATAGCTCATGCCTTGATCAGTTAACGAAGAAGCGTCTTCGAAATCAATCGATGAATCGGCTTATCAAATGGGGGGAGAATGAACTTCAAGCTGTAAAGCTTCGGATTAGACATTACCGACCGTTCATGTGACAAGCTGAAAAAACCTTCTGGACCGTGATATTTCCCCATGCCCGATGCACCAACACCACCAAATGGTAAGTCATCTTGTGCAACGTGGGTCAATACAGTATTGAGTCCGAAATGCCCTGAATGGGTTCGCTGTGCGACATAGTCGGCACGCGCCTGATCAAAGTCGAAATAGTATAAAGCAAGAGGACGCGGTCGGCTATTAATAAACTCGATTACATCATCAATTTGTTCATATTCTAAGATTGGCAGGACTGGACCAAAGATCTCATTTTGCATAATTTGCATGTCTGGACTGACATTGGTCAGTACCGTTGGTGCCATTTTACGGGTTGCAGCCACATTTTCACTTTGCGGATTAATTTCAATAATATTTGCACCTCGCTCACGTGCATCTTCTAAATAGCCCTGTAAGCGACGATATTGTTTGTCATTAATAATAGAAGTGTAGTCTTGGTTATCACGAATATGCGGATACATTTCGGTCACAAATTGCTCGAAATGCTCCATAAATTCGGCAGTTTTGCCTTTAGGCAAGAACATATAGTCGGGTGCAACACAGGTTTGTCCAGCATTCCAGAGTTTACCTACCGCAATACGCTGCGCTACATCGACCATATCGCTAGATGGATGCACCAAAACAGGGGATTTTCCACCTAGTTCTAAAATGACAGGCACAAGGTTTTGTGACGCGGCAGCCATTACAGTTTTGCCGACTTCGGTAGAGCCTGTGAAAATAATTTTGTCAAAAGGCAAATGACAGAACGCATCGGAAATAATACCGCCGCCATTAATTACTGCCACCAATTCCTGTGGAAATGCTTCGCTCATGGCGTTTTCCAGTACTTTACCAAAATGCGCAGAAGCACTGGAAATTTTGATCATGGCATGGTTGCCTGCAGCCAAAGCACAGATCAGTGGGCCTAAAGACAACAGCAGCGGATAGTTCCAAGGTGCAATAATGCCAATTACCCCTAAAGGTTGATACTGTACCCATGCTTTTGCAGGTTGGTGGATAATACCAACCTGACGTTTAGATGGCTTCATCCAGTCGGTCAGGTTTTTGCTGTAATATTTGATATGTTCCAAGCAGGTAAGTAATTCACCAATTTTGGTTTCTGCAATGGCGCGGTTGCCATAGTCACGGTTAATGGCTTCGGCAAATTGATCCTGATATTTCACAATCACACGTTTTAAGCGGGCTAAGCGTTCAATGCGTTCTTTGGCACTTGGGACAGGATGACGCTGATAGGCATATTTCTGCAATGCCAAAATATCATCCAGACGTTGTAAATCGGGTGAATGTGGGGTCATTGAAGTTGTTTTTGTTTGACTGTTCATGGCATGTTACCATTCAATAAAAGCAATATAAGTTAATTTTTAGAGTATTTACTCTAATCAGTCAAGTGACTTTATGTTTTCATGCCCCCCAAATTTTAAAGAATGGTTGTTTTTAGGATGTCTCAAACCAAAACGTTGAAAACCAAAGAACGTATTTTGCAATTGAGTTTGCAATTGTTTAACGAGCGTGGTGAGCGTTCGGTAACAACCAATCATATTGCGGCAGAACTGGGCATGAGCCCAGGAAACTTGTATTACCACTTCCGCAATAAGAACGAAATTATTAAAGAGCTGATGGAACAATATCAGCAAGAAACTTTAGAAATGCTGGCTTTGCCTGAAAATCGTGGCTTAGATGCCAATGACAAAATTCGTTATTTTCAGGTTCTCAGTAGTCAGCTGTGGGCTTATCGTTTTTTGCATCGTGATGTCTATCATTTGGTCGAAACCAATGAAGATTTCCGCAAAATGTATCCACGTTTTGCAGGACAGGTCATGCAGCAGGGACAAAAAATTTATCAGGCCTTTGTGGATGCGGGTCTGATGCAAATGACTGAGTCAGAAATTGAAGCCTTGATTATCAATATTTGGATTGTGCTGACCAACTGGACGAACTTCTTATATATGTCGGGTCACATTACCGATTCAAACCATTTGGAAGAAAAATGGATTTGGCAGGCTTTACGTCAAATGCTGTTCCTTGAAGGGGCATATTTACGGGGTGAAAGTCGTGCAACCTATGAGCGTTTACTAGAAACACTAGGCACATCTGAACTGTTTGAGAGTTTATCATCCAGTAAAAATACTCAAGCCGACTAAGAGACTGAGAATGGCTATTTAGAATGTCTGAGAAACGCGCTAGAATACTCGGCTTGTTTTTCAATTTAACCAAGTAGTGACTAAAAACAACATGAATATGACGACTGCGAATACTGCACGTTTACTGATTACCTGTGAAGATAAGCCAGGTATTGTGCAGGCTGTATCGAGCTTTTTGTATCATCAAGGAGCCAACATTACCGCGCTTGATCAATACGCAACAGAAGCTCAGGGCGGGCGTTATTTCATGCGGGTTGAGTTTGAACTGGATCACTTGCAAAGCCGTAAAGAAAGCTTATTGCAAACCTTTGCTTCTAACGTGGCAGAGCGTTATGAAATGCAATGGCGTTTGGCTTTGGTCAGCGATGTGAAAAAAGTCGGCATTTTGGTGTCTAAAGTTGATCATGCTTTGCTCGAACTATTATGGCGTCATTCACGTGGTGGTTTACCATGTGAAATTACCAAAGTGGTGTCGAACCATGACACCTTGCGTGAAGCGGTAGAAAACTTTGGTATTCCGTTTGAAGTAGTGCCTGTTAATAAAGAAAATAAACGTGAAGCTTACGCTAAAATTGATGAATTGATGCAAGGCAATGATTTGTTGGTATTGGCGCGTTATATGCAAATTTTGGATGAAGAGTTTGTCTCTAAGTGGGAAATGAAAGTGATCAATATTCACCATTCATTCCTGCCTGCTTTCGTGGGCGCAAATCCATATAAACAAGCTTATGAAAAAGGCGTAAAACTGATTGGTGCAACTGCACACTATGTAACAGCAGACCTAGATCAAGGTCCGATCATTGAGCAAGATGTAGAGCGTGTAAACCACGACTTTACGGTAGATCAACTGCGTGAATTGGGTCAGGATGTGGAACGTAATGTACTGGCACGTGCAGTTAAATGGCATTTGGAAGACCGTATTATTGTAGATGGCAACAAAACTGTTGTATTTCAATAGGGTAAAAGCTATCTAAAAATCGAATTAAAACATGCCGACATGGCATGTTTTTTTATGCTAAAATTGTAATGTTATAACATTTATTTAAACTGTTTTTAAAATAGCAAATTTATTGGATGATTCACGTTTGTTATTAAAAAATAGTTGCAAATGAAAACACTTCTCATTTATTATTGCGTTACTTTAATTGTGCTAACCGATCAGTTTGATCGTTCGGAACTGTGATGGTTTGGCAATTGCTTTTGAAGGTCGCTGACTTTAATGAACCAATCTCCCAACGCTATGCTACAAATGCCCAATGCCATGAAAAAGAAAGTTGTGACGGCTTTAGCTGTGGTTGCATTAGGTCATGTCGGTGTGTTGTGGGCATTGGGGCAAATGCAAACTCCGACCTTAAAGCCCATAGAAAAAGAACCTTTAAAAGTACGCTTTGTAAAAATTCAAGAACAGCCTAAACCGTTGCCACCGCAACCTAAGGCTGAACCACAGCCTGAAAAACCCAAGCCTCAGCCTGTAAAAGAAGTGCCTGTGGTAGAAAAACCGTTGCCACCGCCACCGAAAAAAGTAGAAAAAGTACAGCAAGTTAAAAAAGCAGAAGCCCCTAAACCCGTGGCGAAGCCCGTAGAAAAACCAGTCGAACGTGTGGTGCAACCTGCACCTGTAGCAACGGTGACTGAAACTAAAGTGGTACAGCCTGCACCGAAACCGACAGTTGCACCTGTTGCGCCAGCACCTGCTCCTGTCGCACCTTCTGCTCCAAAAACAGTGTCGATTGGCGGCTCAGGCGTGCAATGGAGTCGTTCTCCAAAACCTTCTTATACCAATCGTGATTTACAGGGAGAAACCCGTAACGTGGTGGTTCGGATTGAAGCCAATGAAAAAGGCGTGATCACCGATGCTCAAATTACGCGTTCTAGTGGTGTACCTGCTTTAGATCAAAAGATTTTACGCGCAGTGCGTAGTGCAAAATTCAAACCGTACAAAGAAAATGGCGTGGCTTATCCAATTCGTGCTGAGCAGCCTTTTGAATTGACATTGAACCCTAACGGCTAACCTTCAACAGGAGTTCGAGTATGAACTTTTCCGTCTATTGGCAACACGCAGATGCAGTCAGCAAAACGCTGTATTTCGTGTTATTGGCGATGTCGATTGCGACATGGACCATCTTCGCATTACGTTTGATAGGCACGCGCCAATTGAAGCAACAAGCTTATGCTCAACTGTCACAGGCTTTAAATCAGCTTAAAGCAAAACTGGTGCCCTTAAATTTTGAGCAGCGTAAAGCGGTTGCTGAGCAAGCCTTATTGCGTCAAATTTCGGTAGAAAAAGCATCGGCAGAAAAAGGCGTATCGGTACTGGGTACAATTGCGTCATTAGCACCGTTTGTGGGTTTGTTTGGTACAGTTTGGGGTATTTTCCATGCACTCGTTGCGGTTGGAAAAAGCGGTCAGGCGGGATTGGCTCAAGTGGCAACGCCTGTTGGTGAAGCGTTGATTATGACGGGCTTCGGTTTGGCGGTGGCGATTCCTGCCGTGATTGCTTACAACATTTGTTCGCGTGTGAACCGTACCTTATCTACAAATTTGCAAGATCATGCACATAGTTTGTTGATTGACACCATGTTGCAACAAGATTCTTCTGTTCAAAGAACTGAAGTGAATGCAACACAACAAAGTTTAGTGGGAGGTCAGGTTTAATGGCTTTTCAATTGGGTGAAGACAACGATTCAGGCATGAATGAGATGAACCTTATTCCCCTGATCGACATTATGTTGGTATTGATGATCATCTTTTTGGTGACAGCGACCGTTGCCAACCCATCTATACCATTAACCTTACCGCAAACCAGCGCAGAAATTGTTGATTTACCGCCTGAGCAAATTCAGGTCAGTATCAATGCCAATGGTGAAGTGGCGTGGGATGATCAAATCATTAGTTTAGATGAGTTGCAAACCCGCTTTAATGATGCTAGTCAGCAAGCTCAACAGCCAACCGTGGTGTTAAGAGCAGATAAAGATGCGCGTTATGATACTGTGGCGCAAGTGATGTCACGTGCGAGTGAAGCCGGACTCAGTGATATTGCTTTCGCAACAGATGATTAAGTTAATCCTTAAAAATTAGCGATCTATTTAGGTCGCTTTTTTTATGCAAAGTCGCGCATAATGCCAAAACTCCTCAAGTACTCAATGATGTTGAATATCCAAAAGATTTAGGTTGAGTCCGCTGCTTACTTTAAAGTCTATTTTTTATCTCAGATCAGGTTCAGCCATGAGTTCACGCCAAGCACTTGATGCAAAAGCCAGCAGTATGATGCTAATTTTGTGTGTTTTTTGGGGTTTGCAACAAGTGGTGCTAAAAGTTGCTGCGGCAGATATTTCACCCTTGATGCAATTGGCACTGCGTTCAGGCTTGTCTGCTGTGATGGTGTTGCCTTTGTTATTGCTTGCAAGAAATACACAATGGGCTTCGACTGAATATCTGCCTGCAGGCATATTGGTGGGTATTTTATTTGCCGCAGAATTTTTTATGTTAGGGCAGGCGATTCAATATACTTCTGCGTCGCATGTGGTGGTTTTACTATATACCGCGCCTATTTTTGTGGCTTTAGCGTTGCATTGGAAACTACCTGCAGAGCGTTTATCTCGCTTGCAATGGGGCGGGATTCTGTTGTCTTTTGCTGGCATAGCGGTGACTTTTTTATGGCGTGATACTGTGCAACAAGAGAGCCACCAAAACTTCAGCCAGATGCTTTTTGGCGATTTACTTGCGCTGAGTGCAGGCATACTTTGGGCAGCCACAACTGTTGCGGTACGTCTAAGTCGTTTATCGGAAGCCCCTGCAACACAAACTTTGTTTTACCAATTGATGGGTGGTTTTTTGATTTTACTGCCGATGGCATGGTGGATGGGACAGGCTGAAATTTATTGGACAGCCTTAGCCATAGGCAGTTTGATTTTTCATGCGGTATTGATTTCGTTTATTAGCTATCTCGCTTGGTTTTGGTTGCTGAAACAATATTTAGCATCCAGTTTAGGCGTGTTTTCATTTTTAACGCCATTATTTGGCGTATTGTTTGGTGTATGGTTGTTGAATGAAAGCTTGAGCCAAAGTTTTATGATTGGGGCTGTTTTGGTCATGCTGGGGGTGTTGATGGTGAATGCTCAATGTTGGTTTAAACATAAAACCCAAGTACTAAAAAGAAAATAAGTATTTGCAGCTTTTCCATGAACTTGAGCAAGACTCAACATCAGCAATGTTGTCATGTAAAAATCATCTTCAAATAACCTAGTAGCTCAATACGGGTTTAAATTTGAAGATGGGTGATATTTAAAATCTAGCGAGCGCGTACAAGATTATTTTTCTTCAAAAATCTTAGAGAGCGGAATCGACAATTTGGCAGCCAAATAGTCATCGGTTTCACTGAGTACGGGGCCAAGTTTTTGCATCCATTCATCATCAGGATAGACATTGGCCAAGTCCTGACGACGTGGCAATGAATACGGTAGCTGTGAATAAAAACTCCAAAAATCTACCTGAGATAAATTGCGCACCAAAACAAATTCATCATTTTCAGTACGTTTAATTAAATTTTGTTGTTCTAGCATCAGCACATAAGACGGCCAGCGCCCAATTTCATTACGTCCCAATACATCTAAGGCTTCAGCTTCAGTGACACTTTCTCCGCGCATTTGTTTTTTGTAAAACAATTCCAGTAAGTCCAATAGCATGAGCAGCGGATGGCATTTTTTTTCGCGACTGGCTTCAAAAGCGGTCAAGGCATAACTAATTTCAACACCTAACAGCACAATATTCCAAGACAGGAAAATCCACAGTAAGAAAATAGGTACGGCAGCAAAAGCACCATAAATAATTTCATAACTGGTGAAGTTGGACATAATAAAACCAAACAGGTTTTTCAAAAATTCAAATACAACAGCACTGAAAACCCCCGCAATTAATGCGGCTTTAATAGGTACACTGCGGTTGGGAATGGTCCAATTCAGAATAAAAAAACCTAAAATGGTTAGGGCAAATGAAATCAGCCATAAAATAAATGCGCCATTGAGTTCATAACCTGCAAAGTTATTACTCAGCACATTCATAGATGCCAAAGTTGAGGAAATGACAAAAGCACTGCCCAGTAAAATAGGGCCTAATGAGATAATGGTCCAGTAACGCATAAAACCCATAATGCCGCCACGGGTTTCCTTAACCCGCCAAATTCGGTTAAACACAGTTTCAATACTGGTCAGCATCATCACCGTGGTCACGAATAAAAACAAAATCCCGATGACGGTTAAGTTGCTAGATTTGTCGGTAAAGGCATTTAAGGCTTTATCAAAGGCGATGGTGGTTTTAGGTAAAAAGTTGCTGTAAATCAGTTGTTGTAATTGTTGCCGTGCAGGTTCGAGTGCCTTAATGGATGAGATGATCACCAAAAATACGGTGAGCATAGGTACAACGGCAAACAGGGTAGTGTAGGTTAAAGAGCCTGCTTGTTCACGGCAGCGATCTGCTTCAAAGCGACGCAGCACAAATAAGACAAATTGAAACCATTGTTTGTCATAAAAAGGCAGTTTCTTTAAATACTCAACGATCATACAGTGGCTGTCTCAACTTTTTTAATCATCTTTATCTGTTTTCATGGTTAAGCTTAACCAAAAAAGCAGCAAAATACCGTATAGTTTTCATTTTTAGTCTGATTTCTTAGCATGATGCAAGCATATATTCTGGTTTTGTACTTTAGTAAATATGGTTCTACCAAAGAAATGGCACATTTAATTGCCAACGGGGTGGAGGCTAGTGGCATGCCCGTTAAAATTAGAACTGTGCCAAATATCTCGACCGTGGTGCAACAAGCAGAGCCAAGTATTCCTGCCGAAGGTGATATTTATTGTACTTTGGATGACTTGGCCAATTGTGCAGGTTTGGCTTTAGGTTCACCTACACGTTTTGGCAATATGGCATCTGAAATGAAATATTTCTGGGATCAAACCACTAGTCTGTGGCTGAATGGCGCATTGCACAATAAACCTGCCTGCGTTTTTACCTCATCGGGTTCGATGCATGGTGGACAGGAAAGTACCTTATTGACCATGTTGCCACCATTGTTTCACCACGGAATGATGATTATGGGATTGCATAATGCGCATCCTGCTTTATCAAATACCAAAACGGGCGGTACGCCGTATGGTGCAACGCATGTGAGCGGCCCGCGCCACGATCAGGCTTTGAGTCAGGATGAAAAAATCCTTTGTGAAGCGCAAGGACAACGCCTAGGTGAAATGGTAAAAAAATTACAGGGCATGTGAGATTCTTTCTTTAATTAAGATGAAGCGTAAAATGTGGATATCGTTTTACGCTTTTATCTTTTGTACTTGAATTCGATTGGCTTATGTAGCATTGAGCGTGCTAAAAAATAAGTTCACTTTTCACCTAAAATCACCATTTGCAGTGATATTCAGTTTTCTCTTTTCACGTCTAATAACCGCTTTAAAAGCAGAGTTTTCTGTCACGGTTCACGCAGCATTTTTTTGCAGACAGATGTATTGAGCACAACGGACTGCTGTAAAAATGAGAGATTGAGGAAAGTGAAAATGAATAAGTGGATGCTGATTGGGTTAGGTCTAATGAGTTTAGGGTGTTCATGGTCGAGTGTTGCAGCGACTGAAATTGTGCATAGTCTGAGTTTTCCAGAAGAACAACGTATTGAAAAACAACCTGCGGAAGCACAGTATTTAGCGGCACAAAAAACTGTGATGACTTCTGCAAGCAGCACTGCAAAATAAAAAGATACAATCAAAAAGTGTTGCCATGTGCAGCATTTTTTTGAAATTGATTTAGGGCTATTTAGAGTTGCTTGGCTGTTTGAATTTTTTCTTTAAAGCGGTGTTTGCACTTGAGGCATTGAAAATCCAGAAAAATATTCTGATCGACAATTACACCTGCTTTTTTACCAAAGCGATGCCCAAGAAAACCGCCTGTGATTCCCACACTAATTGCCCCGACAAACGTGCCAATCGTGCCGCCCATAATCACGCCCAATGGCCCTGCGGCTGTACCAATTGCCGCACCAATAGAAGCTCCCGAAGCTGCGCCGCCCACAGTACCTGCTGCTGTACCTGCAGAGCCTAATAACACGCCACCAATTTTTTGTAAGTTTTGTTGATGGTTGCGTTTTTCAACTTGAGTTGAACCACATTTCGGACAGGTGATACTGTGTTGCATCAACGGATTGTCTTGTGTCATGACTGTAAATTGCCTTATGCTCATGCCGCATGCATCAATGCACGCAGACGATCTAAAAAGTGCTGTCTAGAGCTGCAATCAGAAAAACTAGACTGCTGAATCACTGTTATTTCAAGTGCAGAATGGCGTAGCGCGGCTATTTTGTAAATTCAATATATGTAAATGAGTTGTTTAAGTTTAAAAAAAGCATAAAAAAAAGAGCGCCTAAGCACTCTTTGATCATCGGGTTTAAATGATGAACCAACATCAGTTTTAATCGACCTTAATCGCGTACAAATTCAACTGTACCGTTTGCCAAAGACTTTACTCGTGCCAATGATTCAACGCGATAGCCTTTTTCAAGCAATAATTCACGACCCGGCTGGAATGACTTTTCAATCACAATCCCAATACCCACGACTTCTGCATTGGCTTGATGGATTAAATCTGCTAAACCGAGTGCAGCTTGACCATTTGCCAAAAAGTCATCAATCACCAAGACTTTGTCGCTAGCGCTAATATGTTTGTTTGAAATGGCAATCGTGCTTTCAGTTTGCTTGGTAAATGAAAATACTTTAGAGCGGTATAAATCATCTTTTAAGGTTAAAGATTGATATTTACGTGCAAAAATTACAGGTACACCAAGCTCTAAACCTGCCATCACAGCTGGTGCAATGCCAGAAGCTTCGATGGTAATAATTTTGGTGATGCCTGCATCTTTAAACAAACGCGCAAATTCTTGACCAATTTGCTGCATCATCACAGGGTCAATTTGATGGTTTAAGAAAGAGTCGACTTTTAGAACCGCTTCAGATAGAACGATACCTTCGGCTAAAATTTTCTGTTCTAGTGCATGCACGGGAGAATCCTCAAGAGCAGGTGCTTTTCAAAGCAAAAGCGTATTTTAAAAAGCACCTGAAAAAATGCAAGAACAATTTACCAAATGGTGAATAACTGCCAAGCTTTGCTCAGTAGTTATATTCTAAATTAGTTGGTCGGGCCTTTATAGCCTGTGAGTAATAATCCATAAGACTTGTCTTTGTCTTGGTGGGTAACTTTAACAGGCAAGTAGTCAAGTTTTGGTGCCAACCAGAAAATCGTATCACGGTTTGGTTTGTTGTGTTTCAGCACCACTTTAATGGTATCAAA
Source organism: Acinetobacter sp. YH12095 (assembly GCF_013419245.1). Taxonomy (NCBI): domain Bacteria; kingdom Pseudomonadati; phylum Pseudomonadota; class Gammaproteobacteria; order Moraxellales; family Moraxellaceae; genus Acinetobacter; species Acinetobacter sp. YH12095. The sequence continues at coordinate 17,117 of NZ_VPAL01000015.1, read as the reverse complement.
AGTACCATAACTGGTTTTGATTTTTTCTGAACCTTGCTTAATAAAGCGACGTGATTCCACCTCTTTATTATCGGCAATATAGTAGCTCGATTTTAAACCGCCACTTTTTAAGTCTTCACGGATTTGCAGTTCCGCATTCAACTCATCCAACACGCCCGCTTTCCACGCAAAAGAACGGGTGTCGCTGTCCTTTTTGGTGTTAATGGTTTTCGCCGAAGGATTGAAGTTAATACTCATGGTGTTGTTATGCACCAAAATCTTACTGCTGCGGCTAAAGCTAGATGAGCCAATTTTGCCATTATTAAAACTAAAACGGCTAGTTTCTGTAGCAGAGGCAATCACGCCTGCTTTGGCAGCAAACACATAACTCCATTGGTTACCTGTTTGGCTTAAAGTACGTGTTGCAGAACCTAAGTTTTTACCATTGTAGTTAAATTGATAACTGGCTTGGAAAGGACTCATGGCAAATGTTTGGCTAGAGAAACCAGCCAAAAACAGTGCTGTAGACACACCGGCTGCCATACCCATTTTTTTCAATACATGATTTGCCATTGCTGAGATATTTCCTCTGTATGTAGGGAGATGCAATTTGCTTGCTTGTTGCCATTATACGCGTTGAATATGAAGAGAAAATTAGGAATTATGCGGCTTGTGTAGTTTTCCTGTATGTATTCTCTTCTAAAGTTTCAGCTTAGCTTTATTTTTGTTTCAGCGGTGTGACTTGCGTATCTGCAAGAGATTCTTCCACATCTTCTAGTCTTTCTTCAGACATTTTGCGGAACAACGCCGTTAAATTGACGTTGCCAGTGAGCACCAATTCCGCTTCACGTAATACCGCATGATTCACATGAACTTTGCTGAGTGTGTCAATGATAGAGCGGCTTTTGCCCAACCAGCGATTTAAATCTAAATGCAGCAAATCATCTTTGACTTTAATGACTTTGAGTTTTTCTAAAATCATGCCTAAAGGGTCATCATTGCGTATTTTTTGATAGTAAAATAAAGCGCACTTCACAGCGATTTTATGCAAAAAACTTGGATAACTTGCTTCAATCACCTGCGTGTCACTAATTTGTTCAAACACAATCAGCTGAGTATCTTTATTCAATTCCATCTGTACTAATTTTAAATCGACAGACAGAGTGATGTTCAAGCCGTTGTAATCTAGGGTTGCATAAAGACGTAACCAGTCGTCGTGTAAGTCTGCGTGCAGATCTTGCAACATTTTCACATTATCGGTCACAAAGCGCTGAAAAGTCGCATTTAAGAAGACCTGAGATAATGGAAATTCACGTTCATCCTCAATAAATCCTTCCGCTTTTTGGTACACTTGACGGATACGTTGAGAGATATTGGTGATCAGGGTTTGCATACGGCCGTCCAAGTCGTTCATTCATTCTTTACAGATACAAATATTTTGTCGAATTGTATTAAAAATACAGGCATAGAAGCTTGCAGTTTAGCAAAATAAGTTGCACCATTTTTAAGATTTTAAGGCTCAGTAGTCAGCTTTTTGATGAACTTCGCAGTTTTGCAGAAAAGCAAAAACTGAGCAAAGTAATATGCTCTTTAGTTTATACCGCATTTGGCGGCTTGGGGAATCAGACGTTTTGTCGGATTAATGTGATGCTAAAAAAAATTCAATTGATGCCTTCTACGCAAGATTGGTGGAAAGATCCTATTTTTGCTGCAGCGTTGCTGGTGGCTGCTGTATTGCACGCATTAATTTTGGCCGTGCAGTTTGCTGCACCGCAACAAAGCGATGCTGCGGTCAAAGAGATTGCGGTATCGGTACGCATGAGCGATGCAAAAGTTGAAGATGCAGATTTCTTAGCCCAAGCCGATCAGCAAGGTTCAGGTACGTTCCGTGAAGAACATCGCATGTCGAGTGATATGCCTGCACCCATGACTGAACAAAGTGCAGGGGAGCAGCAATTGGAAAGTTTAGAGCGTATGCAGCAACAGCGTGAATTAAACTTTGAAGAAAAAGTATTGATGACCACGCTCAGTTGGCAAAAACAGGCTGCAGAAAATCAGCGCAAAAAAGCCATGCAGGAGTTGAATAGCCAATTCCAAGCTAAGGCTGCCATGGTCGCCAGTATTGAAGCGCAATATTTACAACGCCAACAAAATTTTAGCCGTCAGCAAAAAATTAAAACCATCGATGGGATTCAGGCCAAGCAAGACAACACCGCTGGTTATATGGAAAAATTCCGTCAAAAAGTCGAATTTTATGGTAACCGTTATTATCCAGAACAAGCCAAAGCACAGAATTTGGCAGGCGAAGTACGTTTAATGGTGATTTTGAACAACAATGGTGGGATTCGTGCCATTCGTTTAATTGAAAGTTCAGGACATGCCATGCTAGATGAAGCAGCCAAAGCTTCGGTGCGTAAAGCCGCACCTTTTGGTGCATTTGATGCCAAAATGAAAGATATTTCTGAATTGCGGATTGTACGGACGTGGCGTTTTGACCCTGCTGAAGCTGAGTTTGAGGTGCGCTAGTTTTTCCCTCTCTCTGGCTCTCTCCCAAAGGGAGAGAGGACTTTGTGGACAAGTAACAAGAATCTACTCTCTGCTTTACGCAGCAATGTTCTTCTGGTATTTAGCAATCATGGGACTCTAATGAATGTTCTCCCTCCCATTGGGAGGGAGTAGTTTTAAACAAAAAAGCGAGCCTTAGCCCGCTATTTTTATGATTTTCTAAAACTTAAAATTCAATCTCTTTCCATGTATGGATTATCCAAACCCAACTTGGCAAGAATCTCAACTTCTAAAGCTTCCATTTCTTCGGCATCCTCATCTGAGGTTTCATGATCATAGCCCATAAGGTGCAGCGTGCCATGTACTAGCATGTGAGTGAAATGCGCTAATGGTGTTTTGGCTTGTTCTGCAGCTTCCTGTAAAACCACAGGAATACAAATTACCAAATCCCCAATAGGGAAGCTCGGCAAAACTTGTGCCATTTCATCGGGTAAATCGCTTGGGAAAGACAAGACGTTGGTAGATTTGTCTTTTTTGCGATATTCCAGATTGAGCTTGTGACTTTCGGCATGATCGACACAGGCAATTCCAATTTCACAATCACTTTGGGTGTCTATATGTCTTAAAGTGGTTTCGACTACTTTTTTCAGATAGGCACGTTTTAACACCAGCTCAGGCGCTTGAATGTCCTGTTGCAGGCTGAGACTTAATTTCAAAATGAATCCTTAATACTTCAGTAGGTTGCAGAGCGCACAGCGATTAGTGCTGTGCATCTGCTGCGGCATCATTTTCCGCAATTAATGCTTCCTGGCGCGCTTTACGTTCTGCACGCGCTTCGGCACTTAAACGCTGTTGCTCACTGTCCCAGCCTTCATAGGCTTCAACAATTTTCTGAACCAGCTGGTGACGCACGACATCACGAGAATGGAAACGAGTAATATGAATTTCAGGGATTTTATCAATCACACGTAAGGCATGTGCCAGACCAGACTGCTGACCACGTGGTAAATCCACCTGAGTCACATCACCGGTAATCACTGCACGTGAACCAAACCCTAAACGGGTCAGGAACATCTTCATCTGTTCAGGCGTGGTGTTCTGGGCTTCATCCAAAATCACAAAAGAGTGGTTGAGGGTACGACCACGCATATACGCCAGTGGTGCAACTTCAATCACTTGACGTTCAATCAGCTTAGCAACTTTTTCAAAGCCGAGCATTTCATACAGGGCATCATAAAGGGGACGCAAATACGGGTCAATTTTCTGGGTTAAATCACCCGGTAAGAAGCCCAGTTTTTCACCCGCTTCAACCGCAGGGCGCACCAATAGAATCCGCTGGATTTCATTGCGTTCCAACATATCTACGGCAGCGGCAACAGCCAAATAGGTTTTACCCGTACCTGCAGGGCCAATACCAAATGAAATATCACTTTGCAAAATACGTTGCACATAACGCTTTTGGTTGGCACCGCGTGGATTAATGCGCCCTTTGCGGGTTTGCAACCAAACAGCATCCAATCCAGTATGCTCTTGCCCATCATCCGATTGTAATTCACGGTCAGTCTGACTGCCCTGAATCATCATGTGGAGCGTGTCTGCACTAATTTGTGCAGAGCTTTCCGCTTCTTCATGCAGGCGTTGCAAGAGCGTTTCGGCTCGTTCAACTGCATCAATTTCCCCATCTATAAAAAAGGTGTCACCACGATGAGAAATTTGGACGTCTAGACGTTGTTCGATTTGTTTCAAATGTCCGTTATAAGCACCGAGCATGCTTTTTAGACGTTCCATTGAAATGCCAGGAAAAGTTACTGTACGTCGAATCGCTGCAGTCAAGAGAATTCCTTAATCTGTTATTGGACTTTAGCTCCTACATTACGCCACGTCAGGCTCAAGATTCAAGAGTTCACCGTAAACTAAATTCAAAGTTTTAATCTCGGTAATCTCAATCTCCGCAAAGCGTCCGACCCAAGCAGGGTCACCAATAAATGTTACTAAACGTGTATTGTCGGCCGTACCCACTAAAATGTTCGGGTCTTTGTCGGAAACATTTTCAATTAGGACACGTTGTACCGTGCCAAGCATGGCATCGGTCTTATCAATACTCGATTGTTTGATCCATTGTTGAACTTTGGCTAAACGTTCTTTTTTCACATCTTCAGGTGTGGTGTCTTCAAGTTCAGATGCAGGCGTACCTGGACGTTTTGAATAGATGAAACTGTACGAGTGGTCAAAATCCATATCTTGAATAAACTGATAAGTTTCTTCAAAGTTTTGATCGGTTTCACCCGGGAAGCCAATAATAAAGTCGCTAGATAAGTGCATGTCTGGGCGTACTTTACGTAACTTGGCAATCTTGTCGATATACACATCAATGGTGTGGTTACGTTTCATGGCTTGTAGCACATCATTCGAACCACTTTGCACAGGCAAGTGTAAATGCGACACCATTTGCGGTAAATCACGGTAGCATTGAATCAAATCATCATTAAATTCAAGCGGGTGTGATGTGGTGTAGCGAATTCGTCCAATGCCAGGTACTTCGGCAACCAAACGCAGTAAATCGGCAAAAGTACAAATTTTACCGTCAAAAGTTTCACCGCGATAGCCATTTACGTTTTGACCGAGCAAGCTAATTTCACGCACGCCTTTTTCGGCCAAAGTCGCAATTTCAGCTAAGACATCATCTAAAGGACGTGAAACTTCTTCACCGCGCGTGTAAGGCACTACGCAGAAAGAACAGTATTTTGAACAGCCTTCCATAATCGACACAAAAGCTTTAAACCCTTCAACACGCGGTTCAGGTAAAAAGTCGAATTTTTCGATGTCTGGGAAAGAAATATCCACCAGTTTGATTTTTTCTTTCTTTGGTTTTTCAACTTGATCGTGGTGCTGATCAAGCATTTGTGGCAAACGGTGCAAGGTTTGTGGGCCAAAAATCATATCCACATACGGTGCGCGTTTTTGAATGTTGTCGCCTTCTTGAGAAGCCACGCAACCGCCTACACCAATGACCAAATCAGGATTTTTTTCTTTAAGCTTGCGCCAACGTCCTAATTCAGAAAATACTTTTTCTTGGGCTTTTTCACGAATTGAACAGGTGTTCATGAGCAAAATATCGGCATCGGCAGGGTTGCTGGTCAGCACATAGCCGTGCGAGTCGCCCAAAAGGTCTGCCATACGGTGACTGTCATACTCATTCATCTGACACCCTTGCGTTTCGATATACAGTTTTTTAACTGAACCGTCGGCTGGGGTGTGCTGTGGCTGGGTAACAGTGTTTTCTGAGGCAGCTTGGGCACCATTCGGGATGAAGGTTTGAACCGTCATGTAGGCTCCTAAGAGATAATTCACGAGTTCGTTTATAAAAATAAACGGAATAGATAAAACAGAGGGGCGTATTTTAGCAGGAATTCAAGATAAACTGACAGCCTTTAATCCGTGCATCACATACTTGAAATGTGAAGCAAAATTGTTGGAAGATTGATTTCAAGATTAATAGTGTCTAATCATAAGGTTACATAACAGAACACAACTTGGGTTCTAGACTAATTAAACTAAGCTGAATGATTGGATGCGGATCTCGAGGCAGAAGTAAATGACTGAAGGCAAGCGAATGCTGCAAATGATGAAACAAAATAATAAATTAACGAAAAAGCTTGTGCTAAGTCTGGTTTCGCTTGCCGTGATGACGGGTACGCATGCCGCAAATGAACAGTTTAATGATGCACTGCGTGCAGCCAATTCAGGTGATGTCGATTTATTGCAGCAGTATCAATATGCCATGCAAAATGATGTTTTGGGCTACTATCCTGAATACTGGGCATTGAACACCAATTTGGGCATGCAACCTGCCAGTGCAATTGTTCAGTTTGCACAGCGCCATCCACAATCAGCGATGGCAGAAAAACTCGCAGCCGATTACATCGAAGAAAAAGTGAAACAGGCCGATTTTAGCAGTGCACAACCTGTGCTTGCCTATGTGAGTAATGCTGATCAGGCCGAAAGCTGTGCCATGGCACAAGTTCGTACCCGTTCGGGTGATCCTTTGGTGGTCGCGGAATTTAAAGATGTTTGGTTGACCACGAACTCACAACCTGAATCTTGTACAGGTCTAGGTCGAATGATGCTCTCTAGTCCAATTATGACTCAGCAAGATAAACAGCAACGCTTATGGGCACAATTGCGTGCAGGGCAGTCAGGGCTCGCTTTAGCGACTGCGCAAAGTTTAGGTATGAATATCAGTTTGGCACAATTGAACAGCATTCAAGCCAATCCACTGAATTATTTGTGGTCTGCGCCTAAAGCAAGCAACGAAGACCATGCCTATCTTATTTATGCGATCGGACGTTTAGCCGATAGCGATTTAGACTCGGCACTTTCTTCACTAAAACGCAGTGCAGAAGGTGCGCCAGAATCGGTACAAAAAGCCTTGTATCGTGCTGTGGGATATATTGGCGGCACTACAGTCATGAAAAACAATTTTAAGCGTGAAGTGTTAAGTGCCTTAGACGCCAGTTATGGCTTACCTTTTAGTCCCGAAGAAGCAGAAATTTATGCCCGTCAGGCGATTCGTTTTGGCGCATGGGAAAGTGTGATTCGTGCTGTAGACAGCATGAGTGTGACTCAAAAACAGGAAGATCGTTGGCAATATTGGTTGGCACGTGCCTCAGAACAACGTGGTGATGCAGCATCGAAACGCAGCGCGCAAAATATTTATAAAAAACTGGCACAGGGTGATGATTATCACAACTTGTTGGCGAAAGATCGTCTTGGGCAAACTTACAATACGAATCCTGCGAATACCCAACCAAGTACCAATGATTTACAGCGTTTGAATCAAGATATTCACTTTAACCGTGCCTTTGCCTTGCGTGAAATTAATGCACCTGCCAATTATGTCAATCGTGAATGGAACTGGGCGGTGCGTCAGGCGTATTTAAGACAAGATGATGGCTTGATTTTGGCAGCGGCTAAACGTGCAACCGATATGGGTTGGTATGATCGTGCCATTTATGCAGCAGATCGTACTGTGAATAAGCACAACTATAGTTACCGTTATGCTATGCCACATCGTAATTATGTTGTGAGCCACAGTCAAAATGCAGGTATTGACCCTGCTTGGGCTTATGGATTGATGCGTCAGGAAAGCCGTTTTAATACCACTGCACGTTCGCATGTCGGCGCAGGTGGACTCATGCAAATCATGCCCGATACGGCACGTTTGGTTGCACGACAAATGGGTGAAACTTATAATCCTGCCGCGCTGAGTGATATGAATACCAATATTCGTTATGGTACATTTTATTTGTCGACCATTCAGCGACAATTAAGCAATAGCCCTGTGCTGGCCACAGCAGGATACAACGCCGGGCCAAATCGTGCACGCCGTTGGCAGCCAGAGTTTCAGCAAATTGCGGCAGACCAATATACTGAAAGCATTCCTTTGTTGGAAACACGTGACTATGTCAAGCATGTCATGACCAATGCCACGCACTATGGTGTGCTGTTGGGGCAGGGTGGACAATCAATGAGTAGCCGTATGCAACATATTCCATCTCGGAATACACCTTAGGAAAATGTTACAAGTGATACAGTTAGATGATCATGCGTGTTGATATATAGATGCGTGAGTCATTGGGTGTATAAGAATTTAGGGGGCTGAAGCATTGAAAATGTGGATGAGTACAGTTTTACAGCCAATTCAAGTTACATTGCTCGGTTTGAGTGGTACAGCTTTGGTTTTGTGTACGCAAAATACATTTTCTGCCCCCGTGCAAGGCTATGTGATGTCCGTGCAAATGACGCCCGCCGTGTGTTTAATCGATTCGAGCAAAAGCAAAAAGCGTAAATGTTTAGAAGGCTACTCACTGAATATTGAAGGCTTATATCCTGAAGTTGCTGCGCGTGAGTGCAGCACTCAGTCATCGGCGAAGTTACCGCCGCTACAAGCGAAGGTAGTGGCGCGAGTCATGCCTGATGAAGCTGCACGGATACAATTGTGGCAAGGTATTGGCGGCTGTGTGCCCATGAATGCCAGTCAGTATTTTCGCATGATTATTAATAATGCAGATCGGATGAACGTGCCTTCGGTATTGACAGGCCAAGACACGCAGACGGTGCAATTGTCACAACTACGGAGTTTGTTTCTCAAGTCCAATTCAGGTATGTCATCAAAAAGCGTGCATTTTCAGTGCTCTAACCATCAAGGTAAAAGTTATTTAACTGAAATCAAAATTTGTTATAACACCGAAGGACGCTATAAGCAGTGCGGTGCAGCGATTGAATCAAATTGCCCGAATCAGTTTGTCATTAAAGGTTCTTACTAGTTTGCTAGGTGACTGTAATTTCTGAATTTTAAGCTTTTTGAGAAATTTTATTCATATTTTCTATCAGACTTTTGTGGAATTTGATGCGCTTTTGCATGCATCCGCTGAATGATTGGAGTACAATCTTTCGCGTTTATGATTATTAAGATTAGATAGAACAGCTATTTAATCGCATTGACTATCCTCTCAATTGGAGATAATTACATGAAGCAACCTGTTCGCGTTGCCGTTACTGGCGCTGCTGGTCAAATTGGTTACAGCCTATTATTCCGTATCGCTAGCGGTGAAATGTTGGGTAAAGACCAACCAGTTATCCTTCAATTATTAGAAGTTCCTTTTGAGAAAGCTCAAGCTGCGCTTAAAGGCGTAATGATGGAACTTGACGACTGTGCTTTCCCATTATTGGCTGGCATGATCGGTACTGATGATCCTAAAGTGGCATTTAAAGATGCTGACTACGCGTTATTGGTTGGTTCTCGTCCACGTGGTCCTGGTATGGAGCGTGCTGACCTTCTTAAAGTAAACGGTGAAATCTTTATTGGTCAAGGTCAAGCACTTAACGAAGTTGCTAGCCGTGATGTTAAAGTTCTAGTTGTTGGTAACCCAGCGAACACGAATGCTTACATCGCAATGAAATCTGCTCCAGATCTTCCAGCGAAAAACTTCACAGCAATGTTACGTCTTGACCACAACCGCGCGTTAACTCAACTTGCTCAAAAAGCTGGCGTTGCTGTTTCTGACATCAAAACAATGACAGTTTGGGGTAACCACTCTCCAACAATGTATGCTGACTACCGTTTTGCAACTGCAAATGGAGAAAGCTTAAAAGACAAAATCAACGATGCTGAATGGAACAAAGACGTATTCCTTCCTACAGTTGGTAAGCGTGGCGCTGCGATCATCGAAGCACGTGGTTTATCTTCTGCTGCATCTGCTGCAAACGCTGCAATTGACCACATGCGTGATTGGGCGCTTGGCACAAACGGCGAATGGGTAACTATGGGTATTCCTTCTGACGGTTCTTACGGTATTCCTGAAGGCGTAATGTTCGGTTTCCCTGTAACTTGCGAAAATGGCGAATACAAAATCGTTCAAGGTCTTGAAATCGACGAGTTCAGCCGTGAGCGTATCAACTTCACGTTAAACGAACTTGAAGAAGAACGCGCAGCAATTGCTGACATGATTAAATAATTTAATCTGCTAGATTAAGTTAAAACTCCTTCGGGAGTGATGCCAGTCAACCTAAAAGTTGACTGGCATTTTTTTTGCGCTTGATTTTATCTTTGCAATTAAAAGCCTATCATCAGCTAAGCTCATATTGCTTATCAAATATCAGAATGGATAAGCGACTATAAAATAGGTCGATTGACCTGCACGGTAGGGGAAATTGCTTAGAATACGCGGGTTTCCTTTTTCAAATCTTCTCTCTGTCATGTCAAGTTATTGTTGCAAGTGCCCATAGATCGAATGTTTCGGTTTGGGTGGCTTTTATCTTACTTGTTGTCGGTACTATCGGCGCCTATCAAATCGTGGGTCTAAATCAAGCACTGTTATTTTTAATTGGTGGTGCTTTGGGGATGACGTTGTATCACGCCTCTTTTGGTTTTACTTCTAGCTGGCGTGTGTTTATTAAAGAACGTCGTGGTCGTGGTTTGCGGGCTCAAATGATTATGCTGGGCTTGGCGGTGTTGTTGTTCTTTCCTGCTTTAGGTGCAGGTGAGTTGTTTGGCAATCCCGTCAAGGGCAATGTCAATCCTGTGTCGATGTCGGTCATGATTGGTGCTTTTATTTTTGGTATTGGCATGCAGTTGGGGGGTGGCTGTGCATCGGGTACGCTATACACGGTAGGCGGTGGCAGTGCGCGTATGTTGGTTACGCTATTTTTCTTCTGCTTAGGTTCACTGATTGCCACTTCGCATTTAGATTGGTGGTTTAATCTGCCGCATTTGGCGCCAATCTCGATTGTCGAAAGTTTTGGGGTGATTCCTGCACTTATTCTAAGCTTTGTTATTTTTGCTGTGATTGCTGCCGCAACCGTGTTTTTTGAAAAGAAACGTCATGGCAGTTTAGAAGTCGAGCCGCAAAGTCAGTACCATGGTTGGAAGCGTTTCCTCAAAGGTCCTTGGCCGTTAATTTGGGGTGGGCTTATTTTAACGCTGCTGAATTTTGCTACCTTGGTATTGGCTGGTCGTCCGTGGGGCGTGACTTCTGCGCTTGCAGTTTGGGCTGCAAAAGTTGCTGTTTTTGCGGGTGTAGATGTAAGCGCTTGGGATTATTGGCAGCAGTCAGGCAATGCTAAAGCATTGGCAAATTCATTGTGGCATGACATCACCTCTATGATGAATTTTGGCATTATGTTGGGTGCATTGCTTGCTGCAAGTTTGGCTGGAAAATTTGCCCCGAACTTTAATATTCCACACCGTTCACTGGTTGCGGCTGTTATAGGTGGCTTATTACTTGGTTATGGTGCACGTTTGGCCTACGGTTGTAACATTGGCGCATACTTTAGCGGAATTGCTTCGGGCAGTGTGCATGGTTGGTTATGGCTAGTATTTGCATTTATGGGGAATGCCATTGGTGTGAAATTGCGCCCAATCTTCTTTCCAAATGAAAAGCCACAGCCTGAAAAACTAACAGGTTGCTAACTTTTAATTTAAGTAGATGAAAGCTAGTCGGTTTACATTGACTGGCTTTTTTGTTGCCTGTCATCGTGTTAAGAATATTGAGTGGGATGCTTTAGGTATATCGCATCGTACAAAAAATAACATGCTGCAACTCGGCTGCTGCTGAATTGCGGCTCGAAGCAGGTTAAGGTCATTAAAAGTACAAGACGAATCAAAGGAGGATGCCATGTTTGACCAACAACCGACTTTAGAACTGTTATTTCAACAATTGGGTCTAGATGCTGACGATGCAGCAATTGATCAATTTATTCGTGAGCATCAATTACCTGCAGAAACCAAATTACACTGTGCCGAGTTTTGGACGGAAGGGCAGCGCCAATTTTTGCAAAGTCACTGGAAAAAAGATGATGATTGGGCCATTGTGATTGAAACCTTAAATGAGCAATTGCATAGTGATCAACACCCGAGTGTTTAATCGGTATTTAAGTTAAATCAAATACTTTTCATCTAAAAAGAGCCAGTAAACTGCGTGCTCACAAAAAGATACAACAAACCCAGTCGGAAGACTGGGTTTTTTATACAAAGTGTTATAAGTTGGTTGAATAAGGAATTACAACGAAACTAATAAAAGGGGGCAAGGTGCTCATGCAAAATACTCCATCATTAGCCATGTTATTCAGCCAACTCGGTTTAGCCAGCAGCCCTGCAGCCATTGAATTGTATGTACGTACGCATCAATTACCTGCACATATTAATTTACATGAAGCGCCGTTTTGGAATAAATCACAACGTGAATTTTTAATCAGTCATTTGGTACAAGACGATGATTGGGCCATTTGGATTGATGAACTCAATCAACAATTACATTTAGATGCTTATCGTTTACAAGCTGTTTAGGTTCAAGTCATTATCATCTTTAATATTTTTAGTATAAAAAAACGCCTCAGAACGTTCTGAGGCGTTTTTTTAATGCATTCTGCTTTTGAGAATTTGTTTAAACCAGACTTCTGTTTGATAGGCGTTAAAAGCAGGGTGAATTTGTAAGAGTTCCAAATCAAATTCGGCAGTTTTACTGTACTTACCTAACCAGTGGCGACACAGTGCGCTTTCATTTTTACTGGCACTGGCATAGGCCAAGAAAAAGAAAATATCTCCATGTGCATAATGAGTCATGGCTTTTAAAATTTGTTGAGTAATTAAGGCGTATTTTGCATCGCGGGTCAGCTCAAAATACATCATATAGGCTTTGGCTAAATGCAAAGACAAGTTGATATACAGCGTCAACGGTATTTCTTCAAATTCAATCCGACCTTGTTCCAACAGCACAATGGCTTCTTGCAAAAAGTAAATCTGTTCTTGGCGTAACTCGCTCAAACTCACCAATTGTAAGCGTAAATCGGCACGTTCTAATGCCAATTCAGGCGTATTGCCTTGTAAAAAAAGTTGGTCGGTTTCCCCAATACGTTGAATAAGCTGTTGAGTCGAGTTGCGCATGGGTGAATTCCTGATAGCAATATTTGCTCTACATCGGGGCAAATTTACAGTTTTAAAGCCAATAGTCTGAAAAATGCGGTCTGTTTTTACCAAAGTTGATTGCCGCTGCGTAGCCATGCGGTAATGGAAAGACGTTGCTGTGTCGCAGGCAAAACTTCGTGCAATAAATCACTTTGGAAAATTGCAATCCGATTTGGGCGTGGTTCTATAATTTGCCATGCTCCATGTTTGTCTTGTAAACGTAGTTGTCCACCCCAATCTGTCTGCCATTCAGGGTGTAAATAATAGACAGCAGAAATCACCCGATCATTTTTTTGTTGTGGGTTATCGCGGTGCAAGGCATAAAAAGAACCTGCTTGGTAGCTGGCAAAATGTGCTTCGACCTCACGAATCCCTAAATAAAATGCCTGATTGAATTGTTCAGCCAAAGCCAAAAGGGTTTGGGTATGTTGTTGGGCAAAGCTTAAATTTTCGTGAATCCATAAAATATGATCACTGCGAATTTTGCTGATCACACCATTTTGTATGGCTGCTTCACGAAATTGATCTAAATTTTGACTACACTCTGCTAGAACCTGTTGTTGATATTCAGGTGAATAGGCATCATCCAGCATAGCAAAACCATGCAAATCTAAATCTTCAAGAATTTGATCAATATTCCAAGATTTTGGAAGCAGTGTGGCGTCCATAAAATAGATACTCAGACAAAATGCAAGACAAGCTGATTATTTTAGAGGAATACAAGCTCCTGAATGAAACTTTTTTTCATGCTAAAATGTCGGTTGATTTTAGGAATGAACCAAACATGAATTATCGTCACCATTTCCATGCGGGCAACTTTGCCGATGTCATGAAGCATGTTTTATTGCTGCAAATTCTGACACGTTTAAATGCCAAAGATAAACCTTATCGCTATGTCGATACACATGGCGGTGCGGGTAAATATGACTTATCTTTAGCACCTGCACAAAAATCGGGCGAATTTTTAAATGGTATTCATCGTTTAGTGAAACTAGATGATTCAATCAAACGTCAGGCACCAGAAGGCGTACAGCAGTATTTAAAACTGGTTGAAGCAATGCGTGAAACGGATGGGCAAGGTGCATATCCCGGTTCGCCATGGTTTGCTTTACAAGGTATGCGTGACATCGACAAAGCAACTATTTTTGAAATGCAGCGCGATGTATTCCAGCAATTGCGTCATAACATTCGTGACAAACGCGCAGGTTTACATGAGCGTGATGCTTACGAAGGTTTATTGGGCGTCATTCCACCAAAAGAAAAACGCGGTTTGGTGATGATTGATCCACCGTATGAATTGGAACGTAAAGATTTCCCTCAGTTGGTTGAATTATTGGCAGCTGCACATAAAAAATGGCCAACAGGCGTATTTGCGGTGTGGTATCCAATTAAAGACCGCGCCATGATTGAACGTTTTGAAAAGAAAATGTTTAAAACAGGTATTCGCCGTCAACTCATTTGTGAAATTTGTGTGTGGCCTGACGATACTCCTGTGGGCTTAAACGGTTGTGGTTTATTGGTGATTAATCCACCATGGAAATTCTCTGAAGATGCAGATGAAGCCCTGCAATGGTTGTTCCCGCACTTGCGTATGCAAGAACATGGTGGACATGCTGCAGTGCGTTGGTTAGTTGGCGAATAAAAAATTTAAATAGACGTTCAGGTTACAGTTAGGACACAAAATAATGACAAACACATCCAAACCCGAAGGAGAATATAGTTCCCGTGATCTTGAGCATGACGGAATTACATTTGAAGTGGTGGAAGAAGAACATACCCGTGAAGGGCAAAAGGTGAAACGTCGTGGTATCTATCTGTGGCCAAACCTGATTACCACGGCAGCCTTGCTGTCGGGTTTTTACTCCATTATTGCCAGTATGAATGGCGAATTTAGCCAAGCGATTTATGCCATTTTTCTAGCAGCATTGTTTGATGGTTTAGATGGTCGTGTGGCACGTGCGATTGGTGCGCAAAGTCCATTTGGCGAACAGTTTGATTCATTATCCGATATGCTCGCCTTTGGTGTTGCACCTGCGATTTTGATGTATAGCTGGAGTTTGCATGATTTAGGTCGTATCGGCTTGGCGGCTTGCTTTGTTTATACGGCTTGTGCCGCATTCCGTTTGGCGCGTTTTAATGTGCAAATTGGTGTGGTCGATAAACGCTACTTTATTGGTGTTGCAAGTCCTTTGGCTGCGCTGATTATCGTGTCGCTGGTTTGGGTAGGACGGGATTTTCCTGAACTGTATGATATTCGTGAAATTGGTCTACAAATCCTCAATGCTGTGATTATTATTGCAGTAGGATTGTTGATGATTTCCAATATTAAATATTATTCATTTAAAACCTTTGATCGTAAGCGTGTGCCGTTTTTTGTATTGCCAATCGCAGTATTTATCCTTGCAGCCATGACTTATAATATTCCTGTTGGAATTTTAGTGATTTCAATTATTTATGCACTTTCAGGTTTTGTGACCACTTTTATGGCAAGAAAAAATGCAGTGAGTTAATTAAGCTTTCATAAAAGCATCAACTCACAAGGAGTTTGATATGCAGCTGTTTCAAGATTTTCTCGATCGTTCCAAACAACTCAATCAAACTCCTGCGGCAACCGCCAAACTGCCTTATCACGCCCCAAAACATCATTATAAATTTATCTATCAGGGCTTAATTCTTCCTAATTTGCCTGCACCCTTACATTATCTCAACTTTATTGGTTTATTGGGCAGCCTAAATACCGCAATGCTGCGCCCTGAAAATGTGATTACAACCTCAGCTTTAGACACAGCCAGTATTCTTTGTAGTAGCAGCCCACACATGGTGGGGCAGTCCAATCATTATTCAATACAACATGATTGCGTATTTACTGCAGAGTATTTTCAGTTTGCCAATAAAGAGCGCATTACTGGACACTTTCCGCAATTTCATATTCAACGTGAAGATAGCGAACTTAGCTTTGATTTAAAGATCACCACAAGCTCTACAATTTCATATTTCACTAAATTGCGAATGAATTTGGCAGAACATTGGTCTTTGTTGTGTCAGTGTCAGGGTAGTGTGCGCTATAAAGATCAGCATTTTCAGATTGAGCAATTGGGTAGTTTTGAGTTTGCCCGCTCAATCCAGTTTCCTTATTTCGCTGTGGCATTTTTTTGCTATCAAGTGATTAATCTGAATCATCAGCAACAAATGATATTGCTACAAAGTCGTGATGTGTTGAATCGAATTTTGCAATCTCGAATCTATCTGCGAAATGCGAACACGGAGCAAACTCGGGTATTTGATGGGCAAGTACAATTTAATATTCAACGGGTTTATCCAAAAGTAAAAACGCCAACAGGTCAGTGTATGTATTTGCCACGTGAGTTTGAATGGCGTTATCAAGATGAAGATGGCACCTCAATTCATTTACAGGCGCAGAGTCGTGGTGATTTTAAATTTGGGGCTGCAGCAGGTTATGTCGGAAGTTTTCAATATCAGTTGGCTATAAATGGCGATCAACAACAAGGAGAAGGAGGCTATTGTGAATATATCGACTGCCGCGCACTGAAATGGCAGGAACATGATCAGCCAGAAAAAATGCCAGATGTAGTTATGAATCCTGAACCTTTTATGATCAAGAAAAAGAAATAAACAGTATTTTGTGGAAAAGTGAAGTATTTTGCTGAATAATTAACCGTTCGGACTAAAAAACTGATAAAACTTAAAAAGAGGGGTTGCATGGCGAAATATTTGCCCTATAATGCACATCCATCGGCGGTGATGAAGATTAAAACTTCTGATAAAACAATGACTTGATTGAAAATGGTTAAGTTGAGTTTTAGAAAGAAAGTTTAAAATAATTTAAATTACCAGTTGACACTTTAGAAATAAAGCGTAATATAGCCGACCTAGCTTGATGCTGACGAAGCATCGAGAAGATCATTAAGAGATTATGAAGAACAACTTGTGTGGATTTTTACTGATTGATTGATCGAAAATATTTCATTGATTGATTGGTTTAAATTACTCGAAGTTTATTTGAGCGAAATTTAAGTCAGGAAATTGATGAGCCAGATTTGGAAGTTTAGATTAAAACTTCAAAATGATTTTAACTGAAGAGTTTGATCATGGCTCAGATTGAACGCTGGCGGCAGGCTTAACACATGCAAGTCGAGCGGGCGAGGTT
>NZ_VPAL01000014.1:0-64488 GCF_013419245.1 Acinetobacter sp. YH12095 | reverse complement strand
GGTCATTGATCAACGACAACGTTTAGGAGATTTCGAAGGTGACACGGTGATTGGTAAACATCATAAAGGTGCTTTATTGACTCTCGTTGATCGAAAGAGCCTGTATGTACATATTGTTCATTTAGGGCCAACGAGAGCATCCTCTCAAACGATTACTTGTGCATTAGATCGTTTACAAATGAGCCATGCTTATAGTGTGACATTTGATAATGGCAAAGAATTTTCCGAACACAAAAGAATTACTGATGCTGGCATAGAGACGTATTTTGCTGATCCTTACAAGTCTATTCAGCGAGCTAGAAATGAAAATACGAATGGTTTAATCCGTCAATATCTGCCAAAATCATCATCGTTTGATGACGTGTCAAACGAACAAATAGAGCAGATAGAATTTGCACTCAACCATCGTCCTAGAAAAACACTAGGTTGGTATACACCGAGTGAAGTTATGGCTGGTTTTTATACTGTTGCACTTGCCGCTTGAATCCGCCAGATAAAGTTTGTTATCGTTATTTAGTTAGCCTAATAAGAAACCCACCGAAGTGGGCTTGTGCGATCAAACACCATCCATTGTGTCTGGGGTAGATTATCTCACGAAAATGATTAAGGTTTGATTAAGAAATTTTTGTTTTATTAAGTTTATCTTTACAAATTTGTAGCCGATGCTGCAAAGACTTTAAATCTATGTTATAGTGTAACTTGTACAATAAAAATATCTCTATTCTCTCGTAGTTATTCATCATCATGCTGTGCTGCATTTATTTTATGCACTGCAAATTAAGTGTGATGAATGTTGTTGTATTAAAAAAACTATGCTCAAAATTTTAATTTGAGCTTGATGTGTAAGTTATAAATGAATTGGTGTAAATATTGAAAAAAATGCAAACAATGCTTGCGAAAGCAGTGAATGGTCGTGAAATTATGGTGTCTTTGGTGGCATCAAAGAAAAAGCAAAATACCCGTGATGGTTTTAAATGGGTCGAAGTCGGAAAACATGTGTTGTTGGAATGTGGTCAGGAAATTGAACTGAATTTAGATGGTCGCAGTTTTTATACCGATACGCATGAAATGTTCCGTTTACCACATCGGGTTAATTAAGTTTTAGTCTGATGAATATTCAACTCAACTGGATTGCATAAAATATGTAATTTAGAAAAATTTTAAAAGTTTTATCCAGAAAAATCCCGTTCATTGGCGAACGGGATTTTTTTATTTTGTATTTTTACTGTGGCAAAGCACAGCCAGTATTGAATTAAACCTTAACAATCAAAACAGGAACAGGGGACTGAGTCAGTACGTTTTGGGCAACGCTACCAAGCATCATCTTTTTCACGCCAGTACGGCCATGCGAACCCATAATAATCAGGTCAGCACCAATTTCATTGGCAATTTGCACAATCCCTTCTGAAGCTGCAACACCGCGGATAATTTTGGTATCTACCGAAATACCTTCACGGCTAAAGGATTGCTGAATTTCAGCCAAACGATTTTGTGCATTTTGTTCAGCCTGCATGAAATAATCGGTAATTGCTGGTGCAACTTTGTAGAAGTCCACGCCTACAAAAGGATCAACTGCAATTACACTCATAATAGTAACAGGGCAATTTAGATCTTTTGCCAATGAAAGTGCTTGTTCGGCTGCAGCATAAGACATAGGTGACTCATCTACTGGAACAAGTAAGTGTTTATAAGTTGTCATGGCAAATCCTTATTAAAAATTTATGATGAAAATATGGCTTAAAATAGTGATTAAGCTTTAACTACAAGCACAGGTAATTCTGTATGACGTAATACGTCTGTGGCAAAGCTACCCAATAATAATTTTTGGAAACCTTTACGACCATGTGAACCCATCACAATCACATCGGCATTTAAGTCTTTCGCAGTTTTGATTACACCTTCAGCAGATACCAAACCCTCAACCACGCGAGTTTCTGCATTTACACCCACTGCTTTCGCAATTTCATCTGCTTCTTTTAATGCCTTTTGTGCATTGGCTGTCGCTTGCACAAAGTATTCTTTCATAATGGCAGATGAATAATTATAGTAAAAGTCAGAATCAGTAAATGGGTCTTCCGCAACAAGGCTAATTAAGGTGAGTTTACTGTTAAATACTTTGGCAATTTCAGCTGCATGTTTGACCGCTGAAAAAGAAATTTGTGAACCATCTACAGGGACTAAAATATTTTGGTACGACATGCGGGTAACTCCAGAAATTATGATTATTCGCCTTACACTTTATTGATAGCATATAGTCTATATAGGTTCAATTTAAAATCTGAAAAAAGATTGATAATTCATTTAATTACCCGCCAAATTTGCTGAAAGAAAAGATAAGCTGAAGATGATGAATTTACTCAACTCAACGGCAAAGCTATACGATAAAATAAGATGCTAAATTTGCAAAAATAAATAGACCTTCATAATTTAATTTTAAATTACTTGGGTTTGAATTGGGTGTATGAATCTTGAGGGAAATGTGGTTTGAAAATAATTTGGATGTTGCTGTGTTTTATGTTGTTAAGTGCTTGTCAAACCACGCAGCAGAACAGTCGAATCATTGCTGGTGCATTTAATCTCACCACAGGCTTGCAGCAAAAAATCATGGATCGCTATGCACCCAAAAACATACAAGTGCAACATGATATTGTGTATGCCACGCAGCCCAATTTGAGTTTTGACTTGTATCAAGACAGTCAATTGCAAGATTTAGCTGCACGCCCGACAATTGTCTGGATTCATGGTGGTGGCTGGATTGCAGGTTCAAAAGCCCACGCACGTGGCTATTTTAAATTATTAGCCGCGCAGGGCTTTAATGTAATTGCCGTACAATATCAATTTGCCCCGCATGCAACTTATCCTACTCAGTTGCAACAAATTGATCAGGTTTTAAATTACATCACGCAACATGCAGAAAAATATCAGCTTAATCCACAACAATTATATTTAGCAGGCGATTCTGCAGGGGCGAATTTAGCTAGCCATTATGCCGCATTATTGAGTAATCCTGCATTTGCACAGCAGTCTAATTTACAGCCGACTATTCAGCACAAACAACTTAAAGGGCTGATTTTGCACTGCGGGATTTATGATCTAAAAGCGTTTGTTGAAACTGCGCCAGATGAAATGAATATCGTAGAGTGGGGTGTTTATAATTTGGTGCAGGCTTACACGGGAGATCGGAAACAGGACAGTGAATTTCTGAAGAATATTTCGCCTATTCAACATTTAACGGCAAACTATCCTGCGGTATTTATCAGTGGTGGTAACAAAGACTTTTTAACAGAAACTCAATCTATGCCGATGCTGCATGCATTACAGCAACAGCAGATTCCTGTGACGACAGCATTTTATCCAGATACAAAAGCATGGTTAATTCACGAATATCAATTTTTTATGCACCAAAAAGAAAGCCAACAAACTTTTGCTAAAACAGTGGAATTTATCCGAAGCACAGCGGCCCTTAATGTATCGCGCATACAATAAATCAATACGATGCTTCTGAAAAAGTGTTTTAATCGCTTAGTTATTTAGCTTTTGCTTTGTTTAAACTTTGAAACTGCCAAAACCACACAACCAAAAATCAGTCCCCAGAATGCAGAACCAATACCAAAAAACTGCACCCCAGAAGCACTAAATAAAAAGGTCAATAAAGCGGCTTCACGTTCTGAAACGTGCTGAAAGGCGAGGGCAATGTTGTGTCCAATAGTACCGAGCAGTGCAATTCCTGCCAAAGCTGTAATAAAAACAGCAGGGAATAACATCAGTAAACTGGTAAGCGTTGCCGCAAATATCCCCATCAAGATATAAAACAAACCGCAGCTAATTCCCGCAATATAGCGCTTACTGGCATCGGGATGCGATTGATCATCTAAGCTAATCGCAGCACTGATGGATGCGATATTGACACTAAAACATCCAAATGGCGCGAAAATAACTTGTGCTGTGCCTGTCCAACCAATTAAGTGACGTACATTTGGGTTAAAACCATAGCTTTTGATCATGGCAAGACCGGGTAAATATTGCGATGCCATATTAATGACAAACAAAGGCAGGGCTAAACCTAAAATAGCAGACCAACTTAATTCAGGTTGCATCCAAACTGGTTGTGCAATACTCCATTGCACACTCGGCATTTGAAATTGCAAGAAGATTGGGCATAGTGCGACCCCAATCAATACAGTTAAAACAATGCTATAACGCGGGCTAAATCGTTTTGCCAATACATAGGCTGCCAATAAAGACAAAATAAATGCCCATGCTTCTTGCAGACTGGTAAATAGGGCAATCCCAAATTTAAGCAGCACACCTGCCAACATGGCGCTGGTTAAACTCTGTGGAATATAAGTCAGTACCTTTTCAAAAATACCTAAAAAGCCAAGCACTGCTGTGAGTACGCCACAAAATAAAAATGCGCCAATTGCTTCGTGTAAGCTATAACCGCTGCCCGTGGCGATAATCAGTGCCAAGCCTGCGGTAGACCATGAGGTCGCCACAGGATATTTAAATTTCCAAGATAAAATCAGCCCGCTTAGACCAATACCTAAACCCAACGCGCAAAACCAAGAGCTGATTTGCTCAGCACTTGCGCCTAAAATTTGTGCTGCCTGAATGACTAAAACCGCGGAAACACTAATACCGACCAAGAAGGTAATAAAACCTGCAAATACTGCAGGCACAGAGAAGTCATTTAAAAGTTTTTGCATGCTTTCTTAGACATACTTTCTATAATTTATGAACAGATCATACACATTTGAACAAATAGTCAAAAGTGTTTTTTATACTTTTTTTATAGCGTTGAGCTTGCCAGTCTAAAGCCAAAACCGCAGAACAAAATACCAATGCTTGCAACGCAAATGGCTGCAATTTTATAGCGTTGATTGAAATAACTGGCTAATTTGACTCCTGAAAAAATCAAGATAGATAAATAACCCATGCTAATGATTTGTAGGACGATGGCTAAAACAGCAAAGCTCAGCATCGGGTAGGTGTAATCAGGATTGACGAATTGCACAAAAAAAGACAAATAAAACAAAATTGCTTTTGGGTTAATAACGCTAATCATTAAAGCAGTTCGGTAGGGATGAACCCGTTCAGTTGTATTGCTCGTTGCTGTTGTAGAAAGATTGGCGTGCGAAGTTCTGGTTTGTGGAAACCATGTTTTATAGGCTGCAATCAGTAGTTTAATACCTAAATAGCCTAAGTAGAGCGCACCAACTACTTTTAATAAGGTGAATAGCCATGGAAAAGCATGCAGTAATGAGGCTGCCCCTAAAATGGTGCACACAATTAAAATCAGATCACCCGTAAATACACCGAAAGCACCTGCATAGCCTGTGCGTATCCCAAAGCGTGAAGCCACTGACATGACATAGAGTGAGTTTGGGCCAGGCAAGAGCACAATTAAGGTTGTGCCAATTATAAAAGTGCTGAGGTCACTAATACCAAACACGCAAACTCACCTAAATAAAAACCGATGTTGCAGTATAACAACATCGGTTTTGTGGCTTAGTAAAAATTTTGGAATTTTACTGGGATAGGTTAAAGCTTAAGCTTTAATCTCTGCATCTAAGCCGAAAGACTGGCGTAATAGGGTGGCAAGTTGCTCACGCGCTTTAATAAAGCCATCAATGCCGCCTTGTAACAATTGGAACGCCATCAAATCTGCTTCAAGTTGCGCTTTGAATTGTTCCTTTTCAATTGCTGCCAGTGGTTCAGCTTGAACTTGAATGCCATTGGTCGATAACGCTGCAGCGACTTCTCGTTCATCAGCTTCAAGTTCTGCCAATAAATTTGGTGCAACGGTCAATAAATCACAACCAGCTAAAGCCAAAACCTGATCAATACTACGGAAACTCGCGCCCATAATTTCAGTTTGTACTTGGTGCTGTTTATAGAATTGATAAATTTTCTTCACCGAAAGTACACCTGGATCTTTTTCAATAGGGTAGTACATGACATTTTCAGCTTTTTTATACCAATCTAAAATTCGACCCACAAATGGCGAAATCAACGTCACTTTGGCATCTGCACAAGCATGTGCCTGATGTAAACCAAACAATAAGGTTAAATTGGTGTGAATGCCTTCGGCTTCCAACACTTTCGCCGCTTGAATGCCTTCCCATGTCGATGCAATCTTAATCAAAATGCGGTCTGAATGAACACCATAAGCTTGGTACAGTGCTAAAAGTTCTTTGGCTTTGGCAATGGTCGCATCAGTGTCATAAGACAAAGAAGCATCTACCTCAGTCGAAACACGACCTTCAATCAGCTTTAAAATTTCTACACCAAATTTGACCGTTAAAATATCAATGCTGCGCTCAACCAATAGATCATTTGTATAACCTTCAGCTTTGGCTTGCTCAAATGCAGCTTCAATCAACGCTTTATTTTCAGGTTGATTTGCAGCCGCCGTAATGAGTGATGGGTTGGTGGTCGCATCCAAAGGACGAAACTTTTCAATCGCAGCCAAGTCACTACTATCTGCAACAATGGTGGTTAAGTTTTTTAGTTGATTTAAGGCTGTCTGTGTCATTCGAGATCTAGTTCTTAGGTTATTGCTTATACATTCAGTTATATCACAAACAGCTTTTAACCCAAGTACCAAGTAAGAGGGTTTGTGGATTATTTACCAGTTTTTCTCAGATTTCGGACGTGATTAATCAAAAAATGAGCAGCAGCGCCCAATTGATGTTCTCGGCTCCAGACCAAATCGACAAAATATTCAAATTTTGGGGTGAAATCTAGCAGCTGTAAAATTTTTAATTCGTGTTGTAGTTCAGGATGTTCATTCAGCATTTCCAAGGGCAAGACACCCCAGCCTAAACCCTGCTTAATCATACTGCAGGCAGAATGATGATTATCGGTACGCCAATAGTGCTTAGAAAATAACAACTCGGGTTTAATCTGCCGATCACGGCTCGCCACTACAATTTGCCGATTTTGTAAAATCTGTTCAAAACTGACTTGATCAGATTCAGCCAGCGGTGAATGTCGGGCAGCGACAGGCACTAAAATTTCACGTTTTAATTCCACAAATTGTTCACTGCTTTGTAATTGTTCGCGTTCAAACATAAAGGCCAAGTCCGCTGCTTGAGTCATGAGTAAATGCAGTGCATCTTCTTGTGGCGCAGAGAAAATATTGATCTGCAATTCAGGAAATTGCTGTTCTAGTAACACAATATAATCTGTCCAGCGAGTGTGTAGTAATTCAGACACCACCACAATATTTAAGTGTGCTTCCAGCCCAGAACTGAGCGCAAAAGCATGTTGTTTCCACTGCTTCATTTCTATGAGCAGTTGTTTGCTTTTTTCGTAAAGACTCTGCGCTTGTGGGGTAGGCAAAGGTTCACGCCCAATCCGTTCAAACAGTTTTAGGTCTAAATCAATTTCTAAATTAGCAATGGACATACTAATTGCCGAAGGCACCTTGCCCAATTGGCGTGCAGCTGCAGAAAAAGAACCCGTTTCCATGACGGTGATAAAAATAATCAGCTGATCTTGATTGATATTCATGACAGAGGTTGGCTTTTATCTTTCAATATTATTGATGGATTCTAACTCGATTGGTCAATTAAATGAAAATAAAATAAGTGGGGAAGGATAAGTATTTGAGTAAGCAGATGTTGATTTCCAAAAGAAGATGGGTACATGCCCTGAGTTATGAAGTGATTTTATTGGTCATCATTGCTTTGGCATTAAGTTATGTGTTTGAAATGCCAATGCAAGTGACAGGTGGTCTAGGCATTGCGATGGCGGTGACATCGGTGCTGTGGAATATGTTGTTTAATCACTATTTTGAAAAGTTTGAAGCGCAACACCAGCTACACAGAACTTTTAAAATACGCGTTTTACACGCAATTGGTTTTGAAGGTGGCTTAATGCTCGCCACTATTCCCATGGTGGCGTATGCACTAGAAATATCCATGCTGCAGGCAATTTTGATTGATTTATTGATGACGCTCAGTATTTTGCTCTATACCTTTATTTTTCAATATTGTTATGACCATATCGAAGCGAAATTGGGTTATGCTCCGCAACATTCAGTCAGATAAAACGCTAGTGGCTAATTAAAAGTGAGCTGCTATAAATTAAGCGCTATAAAAAAGCCACCTGAGCGAATCAAGTGGCTTTTATTGCTATCTAAATTGGAACTAGGCAGAATTATTTTTCAATAATGGCTGTTACACCTTGACCGCCTGCTGCACAGATTGACACCAATACGCGACCTGAACCTTTTTGATTCAGAAGTTTCGCCGCAGTGGCAATAATACGTCCGCCTGTTGCTGCAAATGGGTGACCTGCTGCCAAAGATGAACCTTTAACGTTTAATTTGCTACGATCAATTGATCCTAAAGGTGCATCTAAACCTAAACGCTCTTTACAGAAGTTTGGATCTTCCCATGCTTTTAAGGTCGACAAGACTTGAGATGCAAACGCTTCGTGAATTTCGTAATAATCGAAGTCTTGTAATGTTAAACCAGCACGTTCAAGCATACGTGGAACAGCGTACGCAGGTGCCATCAACAAACCTTCTTTTTTGCCTACAAAATCAACTGCTGCAGTTTCTTGGAAAGTCAAATATGCCAAGACTTCGTGACCATTGGCTTTTGCCCATTCTTCAGAGGCAAGTAATACGCAAGATGCACCATCGGTTAGTGGAGTCGAGTTACCCGCCGTCATAGTGCGCGCGTCGCCTTTACCAAAAGCAGGTTTTAACTTCGCTAGTTTTTCTACAGTAGAATCTGCACGTAAGTTATTGTCACGTTCTAAACCTAAGAATGGCGTGATGAGATCATCAAAGAAACCTTCGTCATAGGCAGCTGCCATTTTTTGGTGAGATGAAGCTGCTAACTCATCCTGCGCTTCACGAGAGATGCCCCATTCCAACGTAGTAATGGCTTGGTGGTCGCCCATTGATAAACCTGTGCGTGGTTCACCGTTACGTGGCGCATCCATTAAATCTTTAACGTTGATTTTAGTTAATGCTTTTAAGCGGTCTTTACCTGTTTTTGCAATGTTGAGTTCAAGCAAAGCTTTACGTAAACCATCACCAAAGGCAATTGGTGCGTCAGAAGTAGTATCTACACCACCTGCGATACCTACATCAATTTGACCCAAAGCAATTTTATTGGCGACTAAAAATGCAGCTTGCAAACCAGTACCGCACGCCTGTTGTAAATCGTAAGCAGGTGTTTCAGGTGCAAGGGCAGTATTCAGTACGCACTCACGGGTCATATTGAAGTCACGGCTGTGTTTGAGTACTGCGCCAGCAACCACTTCACCTAAACGCTGACCTTGTAAATTGAAGCGTTCAACCAAGCCATTTAATGCTGCTGTAAACATATCTGTATTAGATGCAGTAAAGTAAGCGCCATTAGAACGTGCGAATGGAATACGGTTACCACCGATAATAGCAACGCGGCGAACAGTGTTTTGGCTCATAATTTTATCCTGTTGAACAGAGGTATTGGTATTAGATGGTGCTTTTGTTTGCGTTGAAGCAGTTGTTTTAGCACGGCTAGTCGTGCGGGTACGTGTAGTTTTTGTCGTACTCGTGTTGGAACGGGTTGCAGTGTTGCTACTTTTGCTTGTACGTTTAGCAGTTGATGTATTTGACACAGAATCCGTTGCAGAATTTTCCACTGCTGGATTTTCTTGAGTTGTTTTGCTCATAAGGCTTTTCCAAGCATGTTAAGGGTCTACTTGATGCGTACATTAGCACAATAGTATGACAGCTGAATTGACTACAATGACATTGCAGAATGCATTCAGGTCAAGACATCTGATAATTAACTCAAGTATGATTTAGCACAAACGGGTAACGCTATTGAAATGTGGGCATTTGGCATCATATTGATGTTAAAAGATATCGTGTAATCCATCAAAAAATGAATTTATGAGAGATAATAATCATGACTGATCAATACCAAACATTTGCAAAATCTCCTATTGGTAAATTTGTCATTAAAAATTTGGGTTTACCATCCCCAACTTTTTTAGATCGTTTCGAGTCTGCAACACCAGTGGTAAAAGGTGCAGTACTTTTAGGTGCAGCCCCTGCAAGTGATTTATCTGCTGAAATTGCACAGGTTTTAGCCAATGTACATGCCAATAGTTATGCAGGCAACAATGCAGAATTGCAACAAGCTGCGGCAAAAGTAGGTTTAAATTTAGGTGCGTTCAATTCGGGCGATAAAGAATCTAAATTTAAAGTGGTGGTGTTTGATGCTTCAGGTATTGAAAACTCAGAACAATTAAAAGCGCTTTATGATTTCTTTAACCCAATCGCACGTCAAATTCAGGCTTCTGGTCGCGTGGTGGTGATTGGTACTACACCAGAAACTGCAGGCAGTGTAAAAAAAGCCATTGCACAACGCGCTTTGGAAGGTTTTGTAAAATCGGTAGGCAAAGAATTTAAAAAAGGCATTGCGGCTAACTTAATTTATGTCGATCAAGGTGCTGCAGCAAACTTAGAATCTACGTTACGTTTTGCCATTTCACCACGTTCAGCTTATGTGTCAGGTCAGGTGATCCGTGTCTCGAATGCTGCAACTGTAGAGGTAGATTGGGCAAAACCATTGGCAGGTAAAACTGCTGTAGTGACAGGTGCAAGCCGTGGTATTGGTGAAGCGATTGCGCATGTGTTGGCACGTGATGGTGCACACGTTATTTGCCTAGACGTTCCACAACAACAAGCAGATTTAGACCGTGTTGCTGCTGAAATTGGTGGTTCAACGCTAGCAATTGACATTACTGCTGCAGATGCAGGCGAGCAAATTAAAACAGCTGCCGCTGCGCAAGGTGGTTTGGATATTATTGTGCATAATGCGGGGATTACCCGTGACAAAACTTTGGCAAATATGAAACCAGAGCTTTGGGATTTAGTCATTAACATCAACTTGTCTGCAATTGAGCGTGTGAACGATTACTTATTGGCAAATGATGGTTTAAATGCCAATGGTCGTATTGTTTGCGTATCTTCAATTTCAGGTATTGCAGGCAACTTGGGTCAAACCAACTATGCAGCATCTAAAGCTGGCGTGATTGGTGTCGTGAAATTTACCGCACCTGTTTTAAACAACGGGATCACGATTAATGCCGTTGCACCTGGCTTTATTGAAACGCAAATGACTGCTGCAATTCCTTTTGCCATTCGTGAAGCAGGTCGTCGTATGAACTCTATGAGTCAGGGTGGTTTACCTGTAGACGTTGCAGAAACCATTGCTTACTTTGCTTCATCGGCATCGACAGGTATTAATGGTAACGTGGTACGTGTTTGTGGTCAAAGCTTGTTAGGGGCTTAACACCTTCAAAGTTCTCTCCCTTGGGGAGAGGATTTAGGAGAGGGAGATAAGGGGATAGATTATTAACCCTTCTCTCTAGCTTTCTCCCAGCGGGAGAAAGAACTCCATTAAATAAATTAGAAAAACTTCTCAAAGGTTCAGTATGAATACTCGCCATTTTAGTCAACTTCCAAAACCCTATTTAGCCTATCCAAAAGTGATTCAGGGCTTAATTTTTAAAAAGCCAAAAGGTGAAAAAGTTCTGCCGCAAGTTGAATATGTGGTGGATTCATTCAAGGTCGATCAAAAGCACTTAAAAGCCTATAATGCAGTGACAGGTTTTAAAAATAACGGCTATATTCCTGCAATTTATTTGGCTGTATTGTCACAAAGTCTGCAAATGCACATGATGACCCAAGAAGCATTTCCATTTGCAATTTTGGGCTTGGTGCATATTCGCAACCAAGTCAAACAAAGCCGTAAAGTTGGATTGAATGAACAACTGACCTTGTCGTGTAAATTTGGTGAATTGCAACCACATGATAAAGGCGTACAGTTTGATTTTATTACCACTGTTAAAGTAGGCAATGAGGTGGTGATTGAAGGTTTAACCACGTATTTAGCACGTCAAAAAACCACCACTAAAGCAGCTGCAAAATCTGCAGAAAGCAAAGCGCCAAACTATGCCGTTCAAGCTGAATGGGATATTTCTGAAAATACGGGTCGCCGTTATGCCTTAACGTCTGGCGATTTTAACTTAATTCATATCCACGCGATTACTGCAAAAGCATTTGGCTTTAAACAAGCGATTGCGCACGGCATGTGGAGCAAAGCCAAAGCCTTATCGAGTTTGACTTTGCCAGATGCCTATGAAGCCGATGTCTGGTTTAAGTTACCTATGTATTTGCCATCTAAAGTTGAGTTTTTAACTGCAACGGACGCTAAAAATACAGATTTTTTAATTCGTAACAGTAAAAACCAAAAACCGCATGTGACAGGTGTTGTCACCGCGCTTTAATTCAGTGATCGAAAGCCCAGATTATTTAAATTTGGGCTTTTTATTTGCGCTAAACTTTTATTAACAAGAAAAACGAGATAAACAGGACGATGCAACATTTAAAGGATTATATTTTTGCTGAAACTGAAAATTATCGTGGATGGGTTGCGCCTGAATTTCATGATTTAGCGATGCAATTTAGCCGTTTGCAAAATGCACGTAGCCAACAGGGCGGGGCTGCTTTAGCGGTGTACTTTCAAGGTCAGAAAGTCGTCGATATTTACACAGGCAAAAAGTCGCCAGATGAAGACTGGCAAGCCGATACCTTATCTGTATGTTATTCCACAGGCAAAGGTGTATTAGCGACACTGGCACATATTTTGGTCAGTCAAGGACTGGTCGATTACGATACTCCCATTTATATATACTGGCCTGAATTCGCCCAAAATGGCAAAGCATTGATGACCTTAAGGCATGTGCTGAGTCATCAAAGTGGTTTATATGACATCCGTAATATCATTGCCGATGCGACTGAAATGGCAGATTGGTCGCACATGCTGGATGTGTTGGCTCAAGCCAAGCCACGTTTTGATGTAGCAAGTGAGGCAGCGTATCAACCTTTAACTTTTGGCTGGCTGGTCGGTGGGATTTTAGAAAAAGCTACAGGTCAAAAATTGGCTGAATTGATGCAGCAATACTTGGTTGAATCTTTGGCTTTGGATGGGGCGTATTTTGGTGTGCCTGCGTCTGAGCTTTCCCGTGTCGCACGACCATTTAAAACTGCTGTGACATCAGCGCAAACAGATGCATCATCTACAAATAAACAGACAGCTAAAGTTAAAAACCAAGCTAAATCGAGCAAACGTCCTGTATCAATATTCGATAAAGTCATTGCATGGAGTGGGCAAAATCCGCAAGACTTTCAGGATGGCATGATTCCCAAAGGCATGAAAAATTTTAGTTTTTTTAGTGATACAGGCTTACAAGCCGTGATTCCTGCTGCCAATGGTGTATTTACTGCACAAAGTTTGGCACGTATTTATGCCATGTTGGCGCAGGGTGGATCATGGCAAGGTCAGCAATTGATTCAGCCTGAAGTTTTTCAGAAATTGAGCCAAGTGCAATATGTGCAGCGTGATCGGGTTATGCCTATCCCGATGCATTGGCGATTGGGCTATCACCGCGTATTAAGTTTGGGTAAGCGCTCTCACGGTTTTGGACACATGGGTTTTAATGGTTCAGGCGCGTGGTGTGATCCTGACCGTCAACTCAGTTTTGCCTATACCCATAATTTTGCTGCAGGTTCTTTAATTGGTGATTATCGACTTTGGGGACTGAGTCAGGAAGCCATTCGCTGTGCAGATCGGCAATTGCAAGGGCGTAAAGGCTGGTTTTAGGCGTGATTGTACGTTCACTCTTTGCCAAAAAAACAGTATGCTTAGACCTGTAAAAAGGAGCATTCATGTATCAGGTACTTGCGCGTAAATATCGTCCTCGTAATTTTAATGAATTGGTGGGACAAAACCATGTATCACGGGCATTGACCAGTGCTTTGGAACGTGGGCGTTTGCACCATGCTTATCTTTTTACGGGAACACGTGGTGTAGGTAAAACTACCATTGCGCGTATTTTGGCCAAATGCCTGAACTGTGAAACAGGCGTGACATCTACCCCATGTGAAGTGTGTCCGACCTGTACTGCGGTCAATGAAGGTCGTTTTATTGATTTAATCGAAATTGATGCGGCGTCACGTACTAAGGTTGAAGACACACGTGAGTTGCTCGATAACGTACCTTATGCACCGACTCAGGGACGTTTTAAGGTTTATCTGATTGACGAAGTGCACATGCTGTCTACGCATTCGTTCAATGCTTTGCTAAAAACTTTGGAAGAACCGCCTGAGCATGTGAAGTTTCTGTTTGCGACCACAGACCCACAAAAACTCCCTATTACTGTGATTTCGCGCTGTTTGCAATTTACTTTGCGTCCATTGCAGGTCGATGAAATTACCAGTCATTTAAAGGATATTTTAGCCAAAGAACAGATTGTTGCAGAGCAAGATGCAATTTGGCAGATTGCTGAATCTGCGCAAGGTTCTTTGCGTGATGCGATGTCTTTGACAGACCAAGCCATTGCTTATGGTCAGGGTGAAATTCATCATCAAGATGTCAAAGACATGCTGGGCTTGATTGATCGCACCATTATCTATGATTTGATTTTAGCGATTCATCAAAACCAACAGCAGCGTGTGAGTCAGTTGTTATTACAATTTAGACAGCAAGCTTTAGATGTGTCTTTGGTGTTGGATCAGTTAATTTCGACACTGCATGAATTGGCAATCATGCAATATCTGCCAGATTTAAACCTAAAATACAGTGCTGAAATTAATCAAAAAATTCAGCAGCTTGCGGGTCTGATCTCTGCACAAGATTTACAGTTGTATTATCAAATTGCTTGTAAAGGACGCGCCGATTTACAAATTGCCGTAACCCAAGAACAAGGCTTTGAAATGTGTGTACTGCGTTTACTGGCATTTCGACCTTTGCAAGCCAATGAAGTGTTGGTTGCTGCGCCACAAAATACTGCACAAACAGCGGCTTCCCAGCCAGTTGCTCAAATGGAGCAAACTCCACAAGCTGTGGCAACTCAAAATACAGCACAAGCGGAACAGCATGTAACTGAATTAGATGCGGTTGCAACACCTGATCTTGATGGATTTGACTATGAGGATGACGATTATTCAGAACACACCACGACACAAACCAGTGTTGCAGAACCTTCTTCAGATGATTTTTTAGATGAGGATGAGCCTGAAGCTTTAACACATCAAGATCAACAGTCGATTCAAGCGCAACAACCGACTCCGCAAGCGCTACACTCAACAGCTGCGATTTCACCAGAATCTATGTCAGAACCTGCAGTGAATGAAGAAACTGCAATACAGGCTGAGGATAAGCAATCTGAATCTATCGTGTTTGATCCAAATGCAGATGCACAATTGTTTGGTTTAGATGAAGATGCCTCATCGGTAAGCACTACATCTGATGTGCAAAGTCATGATGATTTTTTACTGGAAAGTTTTGATGCCGTTGCACCGTTAGGTGATCTTGCTGCATCAGCCGAAACATCGCTAGTTTCATCTACACTACAATCGAATAATGCTTCACCGTCAATTACACAAAATGTAAGTAATGCAGAAACCGCTTTATTTGATTTAGCAGCGACTGAAGTCGAACCGAATGTTGCCAGTGCGACAGCACAACCGCAGCAAACCATAGCATCTAATGCCGATGATCAATTAATGCCGCAGGATATTCTGCGTTTACAGCCGCAAGTTTTAGAAGGTGAGTGGACTTTAGACAAGTGGGAATATTGGTTTAGACACAGCGAGTTGTCACCTGCCGTGCAAGAATTGGCGCAGCATGGCGTAATGACGGGGCAGATTAATGCTGAATCGGTTTTTCATATTCCTGAGCAATATCAGCAGTTATTGACTCAACTGCAACATGCTTTAGAAAGTGCTTTAAAAGAACAGTGGAGTAAAACTCTGTTTAAAGTGCAATATGAAAATGTGGATGACACGACACCGTACATTTTGCAGCAACAGCGCAAACAACGCGCTTATCAACGGGCTGAAAATTTATTGCATCAAGAACCGATTGTGAAAGATATTTTGCAAAACTTTGATGGCGAATTACATAACATTCAGTTGAAATAACCTGTTGTTAGCTTTTGTTTGCAGAATTTTAAGGCTGGGTCAAACCAGCCTTATTTTTTGCTAAGCGCAAGCTGAATCTGTGCTTTTATATGGCTGTAATGCTTCGCGGATGGAGTCAGGAATCGGGCAGTTTTGGCGTGTAATTCGATCTACAAATACATGCACCACTTGTCCTTGTGCAGCGGCAAGATTTTGATTGTTTTTAAAAATTGCCAAATCATAAATTAAGGATGAGTTTCCAATTTTTTGAATAGCAACACCTACTTCAATCATTTCAGGATAGGACAATTCCTGCAAAAAATGACAGGTGGAATTGACCACTAAACCAATACAGGGTGATCGTTTGGGTTCAAAGCCTGCTTTTTGCATCAGTAGGGCATTGGCTGCGCTGTCAAAATAGCTGTAATAAGTGACATTATTGACATGTCCATACATATCGTTGTCTGCCCAGCGAGTTTGGATGGGAAAGAAAAAAGCGTATTGCTCACGGGTTTTGGTGTCAGGTTTCACAAGTTTACCTATATTTTTATCAATGTGGTGTCATGCTTTAATGGGTGGAAATCATCCCAAATAAATCTATAAAGTTAAATACAGAACGTTAAGCGTAAATGTTAGGCATAAATGGCTTGGTAAATTTGTAAAGCATCCTGCATTTGCATTGCTCTCGGGTTGTTTTGTAATAAACGACTTTGCTGCATCGCATCTTCTGCCAATTGTGGCAGTATGTTTTCTGCAATGCCTAATGCATTGAGTTTTAACAACAAACCACTTTGATCTAAATGATTTTGTAAATGATCAATAAATAAATCACATAATCCATCTGTGCAGCCTTTGCTACGAGGGTCTAACCAACACATTAGTTCTGCATAGTATTGTTTTGCAGCAGGCGCATTAAACTTTAAAACTTCAGTCAGTACCAATGCATTGCTATGACCATGTGAAATATGGAAATGCCCGCCTAAAGGATAGGCAAGTGCATGCACCGCAGCCACAGGAGCATTGGCAAAGGCTTGTCCTGCCAGCATTGAACCAAACAGCATATTTTGCCGTGCTTGCATATTGCTGCCATCTTCAAGCACTAATTTTAAGTTTTGATCAAGTAAACGCAGCGCATGTTTTGCCAGAAAATCTGAATACGCATTTTTTTTGATTTTAGAAGTATAGGCTTCAATGGCATGTACCATCGCATCTATACCTGTGGCTGCGGTAATCTGTGCAGGTAGATGACGGGTAAAATTGGCATCTAAAATGGCAACATCGGCATATAAAATAGGAGAAACAATGCCTGTTTTACTGGTTGCACCTGTGGTGACAATGGAAATAGGTGTGACTTCTGAACCTGTACCTGCCGTTGTGGGAACTAAAATGAGTGGTAAACGTGGTGCTTTCGCATTGCCAACACCGTACAAGTCCGACAGTTGTTGAGTTTGTTCGGAATGACTCAGCACGGCAATAATTTTGGCGACATCCATCGCACTACCCCCACCAAAACCTAATACAACATCAATATTTTGCTGTTTGGCAAAATCAACTGCTTCTAACACAATCTGTTCTGCGGGGTCGGCTTGCACATTCGAGTAAATGGCATAGTCCAGTTGCAGTTGCTTTAAAATTTCTAAAATAGGTTGATATAATTGTTGTTGTAAAATGCCAGCATCGGTGACCAATAACAAACGCTTATAATTTTTTTCGGTTAAAACCGTTTTTAGTTCAGAAATTGAACCCAATCCAGAAATAATGTTGCCAACTGTTTGAAATTGAAAATGCTGCATCGTCTTTATTCCTAATTTTTATACTTAATTCAACATTATTGTAGGGTCACGATATAGGATTCATATCATAAATAACTTAACATAAGACTCTTAAAAATAAAGTAGCTTTGAGGTTGTTTATGTCATCCAAAACGCCATATAAGGTGTTATGTGTTTGTTTGGGAAATATTTGCCGCTCTCCAACGGCAGAAATTGTACTTCGACATTTTTGTGATGAACAACAACTCAATGTGTTGGTGGATTCTGCTGGAACCAGTAATTATCATCCAGGCAAAGCCCCAGATTTACGCAGCCAAAAACATGCGTTCAAACGTGGTTATGACTTATCTACATTGCGCGCGCGTCAGTTACGTATACAAGACTTTGTCGAGTTTGATTTGATTTTGGCGATGGATTTTGAAAACTTAAGCAATATTCAATCTTTAATGCGCCGTGCTGAAGCTGAACTGGGCAGTTTGCGCGCTGAAATAGCCTTAATGAGCGAACACGATCCGCATTATACGCAGCAAGAATTACCCGATCCATATTATGGCGAAGCCGATGGTTTTGAGCGGGTGCTCGATCAATGCGAGTCGAGTAGTCGCGCATGGGTGAAAGTTTTACAACAACAATTTGAATTGAAGGTTTAAGTCATGCACATTCACTACAACATGCAACTCAAACCGTTCAATACGTTAAATTTAGATGCAACTGCGTCGCATTATGTCAAAATTGAAAATATTCAAGATGTACAGGATGCTTTGGCATTTGCCCAGAAAGAACAATTAAATGTGCTGATTTTATCGGGTGGTAGCAATATGTTATTGCCTGAACATATTCATGCCTTGGTCATGCACATGGATATTCAGGGCATCGAAAAATGCGCTGAAGATGATGCAAGTGTCACCCTAAAAGTTGGGGCAGGACAAGTCTGGCATGAGTTTGTGTTGTGGAGTACGGAACAAAAGTTATATGGTCTGCAAAATCTGGCTTTAATTCCAGGTTTGGTCGGCGCTTCACCTGTGCAAAATATTGGTGCTTATGGCGTTGAAGTCGGTGAGTTTATTGAATCTGTGCAGGTCTATGATCGTGAATGCCAACAATTCAGCTCAATTGTTGCTGCAGATTGTCAGTTTGCCTATCGACACAGTATTTTTAAAGATCATCCCAACCGTTACATCATTACCCATGTGACTTTTAAACTGTTAAAACAGGCTGCGTTAAAATTAAATTATGGCGACTTAAAAGCTGCTGTAGGCGATGAGCAAACTGCTGAAAATCTGCAGCAACAAGTTATTCAAATTCGCCAAAGTAAGCTGCCTAATCCTGCAGAATATCCAAATGTAGGTAGTTTCTTTAAAAATCCTGTGATTTCGACTCAGCAATTTGACCAAATTGCAGCACAATTTCCAAATTTACCCCATTACCCACAGCCGAATGCGCAAGTTAAAATTGCAGCAGGCTGGTTGATTGATCAAGCTGGCTGGAAGGGAAAACAACTGGGTGTGGTGGGTATGTTTCATAAACAAGCGTTGGTTTTAGTCAATTATGCCGATGCCACTTTGGCAGATGTGCAACACACCTATCGTGCTGTGCAGCAAGATGTTTTGAGTCGTTTTGGTATTTCACTAGAACCTGAACCTGTGTTATTTGATGAAACAGGTTTGATTCGTGCACATCAACCGGTAGGTTAAGTGAAGATGAAACAGAATCATTGGATGCTCAGATTGGTACAAATTGCTGCCGTGCTATTTGTATTGTTTGCAGCGTTCATGATTTTTATCTATTCACCTTTTTATTCTACTTTGGTGGTCAAAACGCTGAACACTTTGGTACCTGTAGAAGTGAATCAAGTGGCAGCAAAAAGTCAGCAAATGGCGGCTTTTAGTGATCAAGACAGCTTGGAACCCGGTTCAGATTTATGGATTGCCCGACAAGCTTATTTGAAGCTGATGGAGCAAGAGATTCAATCTGAAAATTCGAAAAATTTAACTTTAATTCAGGCTCGTTATAAAGCCTTACAAGCGCTTATTTTAGAAGAACAAACGCAAAAAAAATTAGCATCTGAGCAAGAGTTGCCGCAAGTCCCATTGTTGGTGTCTAATGCAGCTTCTGAAGCAGTTGTAGAAGACCCATCCGAAAATGTAAAAGCCTTGCTCAATTTGGATAGTCATGAAAATCAGGTACTCATGGAACAATACTTGGAGTTTTTAAGCACTCATAAAATTGCCGAAACCGAAAGTGAGCCTGTAGATGAAGAAATCTTTAAAGATATTGCTTTAATTCAGCAACAAAATATTCCAAAAATACCTGCAAACTCTAAACCTTATGCGATTGTGGTTTTAGGTGGTGGCTTAACTTTAGATGATAATGGCAAAGATATTGTGGTCAATGACTACACACGTTTACGTTTAGAAACGACCCTAGCGGTGGTAAAACAATATCAATTGCCGATTGTACTGAGTGGTGTAGAAGCACCTTATATGCAGCGTTGGTTAAAAAAATATGATGTCGAAGCAAAATTATTAGAAGATCGCAGCATGAATACTTGTGAAAATTCACGTTTTAGTTCTTTATTATTACAAAAAAAAGGGGGGGCGCCGACAGTGATTTTGATTACAGACCGTTATCACATGCCACGCACCCGCCGTTTATTTGCTTTAAATGGAATTGAAACGATTCCTGTCGAAGCTCCAATGCCGACTCAACTGACCGCATGGCGTCCAAGTGAACAAAACTATGATCACAGCCGCCGTGCCAATTATGAAATGCTTGCCGCCATTCGGGATGTCTTGATTGGTTCTAGCGCATGTCGCGAGGTGCCATAATGCCTGATATTCCATTTTTAAACCCAAGCGTGTTGAAGCAATTAGATTTGCCAGTGCCGAGTAGGGAAACCACACCACAAATTCTACAACCTTTAAATTTGAATCGTGGTTTTGAACCGAGTGTTGAGTTACAAGCCTATCGACAGCTATATGGTTTTCATTTGTTGGACTGTGAACATTGGCAAGGCTATGTGCAAATGCCGTTGTTTAAATTGCATGTGCAAATTTTTCAACCCGATTTAAGCAAAACCAAATTTGATCAGGTGCAGGGCACGGTATTTCTACTGCATGGCTATTTGGAACATAGCGGGATTTATCAACCTATCGTCAAAGAATTATTAGAGCAGGGCTTTAGTGTTTTGACTTATGATTTGCCCGGACATGGATTGAGTGATGGTTATCCTGCCAACATCAAAAATTTTGATCATTATCAGCAAGTATTACATGCGGTTTATCAATATGTAAAAAATGCCGATCAATTGCCAAAACCGTGGTTGGGCATTGGGCAAAGTACAGGTGGTGCAATTTGGATGCATCACTTGTTGGAATTTGCTCAGCGCCGTGAAAATCCATTTGTAGAGCGTGTGTTGTTGTTATCGCCTTTGATTCGTCCTGCAAAATCGGCATGGTGGCATAACTCTGTTGGTTTGGGCATTATCCGTCGGATTAAGCGTGAAGTGCCGCGACATTTCCGACGCAATAATCATAATCCTGAATTTTTACGCTTTGTGCGTTTAAAAGACCCGCTGCAACCTAGAATGATGGGCATGGATTGGATTTTAGCCATGTCTAAATGGATGTTGGAGATGGAAGAACGTCCAGCTTGCCGTATTCCTGTTTGGTTGGCACAAGGGGCGCAAGATCAAACCGTAGATTGGCGCTACAACATTGAGTTTATTCGGCGTAAATTCCGCCTGCAAACCTTACTCATGTTAGAAGAAGGCTCGCATCAATTAATCAATGAACGTGCGGATATTCGTGCGGCTTTAACAGGGCTGATTCCTGCATTTTTACATGCACATAGCTCTAAGACTTATTATTAATTTATCAACCATCTTTTAAATACGGCTCTACATTTGCTTTGATGCTGTTCTCGGCATCAAAGCATATTTATGCTGCGCTGCTCATTAAAATGTGAAGCGATTTCTAAAATAAAATAGTACTTCACATTTATTTTTTATTTCATGCTCGAGTTTCATGTTTCAGTGCTATGCTCATGTTTATAAAATAAGCTAAATTTGAAAAACTCCTTAATTCTAGGGATAGTGTTTACATCAAAACGATTGATATATTTACAAACATAATCAAGGGGATGAATGATGGCAGAAATGGAAGCGATATTACCCGTACCGGTTTTAATTGTTGAAGATGAGCCTATTATTCAGTCACGTCTTAGAAAAATTTTGCATGATATTGGCTATCAAGATGACATGCTATTTTTCGTGAGTCATCTTAAAGCTGCAATGACGTGTATAGAAGATCATCCGATTGCTTTAGCTTTAGTCGATTTAGGCTTGCCCGATGGCAATGGTAAAGAACTAATCGAACAATTACATTTTAGAGATCCAAGCGCATTAATTTTGGTGATTTCTGCATGGAGCACCCAAGACAGCTTATTTTCTGCAATTCAAGCAGGTGCAACAGGCTATGTGCTTAAAGAACGTGATGATGCTGAAATTATTATCGCAATACGCAGCATTTTAAGAGGTGGTGCACCGATAGACCCATTTATCGCCCGTGAAATTTTATCGCAAATTTCACATCAAAAAGTACCCGTGCTGACCGAAGATTTATCAGATCGCGCCGATGCTCAAGCATTCAACTCACATTATGAACAGCTCACCAATCGTGAATTAGAAATTTTAAATCTGGTGGCGCAGGGCTTAAGTAACCGTGAAATTGCTGAGCAATTATTTGTGTCGCGTTATACCGTTGAAAGTCATATTAAACATATCTATCGGAAGTTGTCGGTCACTAAACGCACTAAGGCTGTCAGTACCGCTAGAACTTTAGGTCTTTTATGATTCAAAGGCTTTGGCAGTGTGGTTTGGGCGTGTTGTTATTGTTCTGTGCGTGGCAAAGCTATGCGCAGCAAGTGGTGTACCCAATTAATCAGTACTGCAATGTGCATGTACTTTCAATCAGCTCTGCCAAAACAGCATCACATAATAAAAAACCTGAAACGGGTTGGGAAAATGTTCAACTGCCCGACGTTTGGGATGATCGCTGGAAAAATTATAATGGTGGGGCGTGGTACAAAATAGAGTGGGAGTGGTTTTGTGAGCGTGATCATCGTTTAAATCAACCCATCGTTTTTGCACTGAATTTTTTAAATAGTGCAGGGGCAGTTTATCTGAATCAAGATTTACTTTGGGCAAGTCAACATTTAGAAGAGCCTTTGTCAAAAAACTGGAATATGCCACGTTACTGGATTTTACCTATTTCAGGCTTAAAACAAGGTAAAAATCAAATATTGGTCTATGTAAATGGATATGCATTTCAAAATGCGGGTATAGGAAAAATAAGTTTTAATAATGTGCATAACAATATTGAACAGCACCAGCAAAGTATATGGAATAAACGTACTTTATTTGAAATTAATGCGATTTTATCTGCCACTTTAGGCATTTTATGTTTGGTTATTTGGCTGTTTTTACGCCGTGATCAGAGTTTTGGTTGGTTCGCGTTGAGTTGCATGTTCTGGTTATTATTTATTTCTCATTTTTTAACCACAGAAACCTTTCCATACCCAAGTGTATTGGTGGCATCTCAAGCCAATTTAAGCTTTTTTATCCTCTATGTTTTAGCTTTTAGTCTGTATTTAATTAGGTTTGTCAATCAACGCTTGCCAATATTGGAAGAAAGTATTTTTATTCTGAGTTTAGCGGTAATCGTTTGTGTGTTTTTAACACCCTTAGATTATGTCAAACTGGTATTTGGGATTGTCTTTTTAAGTTATGCCAGCTTACTAGTCGTGGTTTATTTTTATTTGGCGTATTTAGCGTATAAATCCCCAAAAACAGAAGTATATCTGCTGCTATTTTGTTTAACCTTGATTGGCTTTTTTGCGGGTGTAGATGTATTTCGTTTAAGTAATGCGGCAACGGCAAGTTTATATCAGCCATTATCACCGTATACCTCGCCAGTAATTACTTTATTTATTGCGATTATTTTAGGCATACGCCTAAAAAGAAATATTCAAAAAATTGAGAAATTTAATCAAGATTTAGAGCTTAAAGTTTTTGAAGTCAGTGATGATTTAAAACGCAGTATGTCAGAAAAGCATTATTTAGAATTGGAAAATGTGCGTTTGCAAGAGCGGATTCATCTATCGCATGATTTGCATGATGGTTTGGGTGCATCTTTGGTACGTTCCATGATTATGGTCGACCAAAGCGAACAGAACATGAGTAATCAGCAGTTCTTATCTATGCTGAAATTACTGCGTGATGATTTACGTCAAATTATTGATAGTGGTTCTTCCATTGGTTCTAAAGTGCCTGAAAATCCTAAAATTTGGGTTGCGCCAGTACGTCATCGTTTTAGTCAATTGATGGATGAAATGGATATTCATTCCAAGTGGGATTTTCCAAATGAATGGGTGATTGAGCCGAATTCGTTACAGTGCTTAACTTTGATGCGGGTATTAGAAGAAAGTTTAACCAATGTGATTAAACACAGCCAAGCCAAGCATGTATCCGTCAGTATGCAATTTGTACCGCCTAAGCAATTGGTACTTAAAATTCAGGATGATGGTGTAGGTTTTGAAGCCAATAGCGTGCTTGAACATGGCATGAGTATTGGGATGCGCAGTATGAAAATGCGTTTAGAACGGGTTGGAGGGCAATTAAAATTAAATTCGACACCTGGCTATACGTTAATTCAGGCAGTTTTAACTTTAGATCCCGCTTATCTAAATTCCCCAAGATGAATTGATCATCTTGAGGGGGCTGAAACGAATATTTTAAGCGTCTTCAGCAGGTAACAACATTAAAATGGATTCATTGAGCAGTTGTACCAAATCTTCCAAAATATTTGCGTCGTAAAGGTTTTCATCGAGCAGCACGCGTTCACCATTGGCAATTTTTTGCAGCGTAGGGATAGATGCTTCTGCGACACAAATCGCTTCACCATTCGCCCAAAATAAAACTTCATCTAGCTGATTTGCATAAAGTAGGCGAGAGGCGGGTTCCAACATGATTTGATAACCCTGATCTAGCGCATCTTCTAAATCGCCTACACCTATTTCATCTACTTCAGGAATATTTTCAGGATATTTCGGTTCAGACATTAAGCTTAAAATCGCATCATCCAACACCGATGAGTTTTGTAAACGCGCCCACAATTCTGCTTTCAGATAATCCAATTCTGTCGCAGTCATTTCGCCAATTTGGGTATTTTTTTTACGAACAAGGTCTTGTAGTGGCGTGCGTAACATTTCATCGGCAGAGAATTTATCGCTCACTCGATCCATCATTTCACTAATATTCGGCATGCGGAAACCGAACGAGAACGTCAGACAATCATCTTCCGCCACGCCATAATGTGCCAAACCCGGTGGCACATAGAGTAAATCGCCAGGTGCAAGAACTTCATCAAAATTGACCTGCATTTCAGGCAATAATTTTAACGGTTGTCCTGCGACAAATTCAGTTTCAGCATCACACATTTGCCCAAGTTGCCAACGACGATGTCCATAGCCTTGTAGCAAAAACACATCGTAGAAATCAAAATGCTGACCTACAGAGCCGCCTTTAGGGGCATAAGACACCATTATGTCATCACGTCGCCATTGCGGAATAAAAGGAAATTTTTTCCAAAGTTCAGCGAGATCAAAAGAGTAATGATCAACGGCTTGTACCAATAGCGTCCACAACTTTGGCATTTTTTGAAAATCAGCCTTAATGAGCGGTGATGATTTCACAGTCCATTGATTTGGATCGCGATCTTTTTGTTTGATTAAACGGGCAGTCACATCTTCTTCAAGTGCCAGTTCCATTACATCACTAGGTTCAAGTAGGTTGGCAATTTCTGGGAGTGCATTGCGTACCAAAAGTGGTTTTTTTTGCCAATATTCACTTAGGAATTGTTCTGCGGTAATTCCGCCCAAAACATCTAAAGGTTGCGACATAAAATAGCCTAAGCAAGTTTTATCAATAATCTCAATATTGTCTGATTTGTCGCTGCAAAGGGCAAGGTGATTTATAGTCTTTATAAATATTAACGGCTGTTAAATTACACAGTTTTAAACTTAAGGAACCTGAATATTCAGCATTCTTAACATGCGGCATAACTGAATCATCGGCAGACCCATCAAGGTAGTTTGGTCATTGCCTTGCATGGCTTCAAACAGACTAATACCTAAACCTTCGCACATAAAACTACCTGCACAGTGTAGCGGTTGTTCCTTTGCAACATATCGTGCAATTTCATTGTCAGTTAAGCTGCGGAATTTAACTGTGTAGTGTTCTACAACCGTTTGTTCAAAGCCTGTAGATTGCTGCTGCACACTCAGCGCAGTGCTGAAATAAACCGTTTGACCTGAATTGGCTTGTAATTGTTGTATAGCTTTTTCTGAAGTGAGCGGTTTACCTATAAAAATATCTGGCTGCTGTTCACGCCATGCCACTTGATCTGAACCAATCACAATTGCATCAGGATATTGCTGCGCAATACAGTGTGCTTTTTCAAAAGCCAAGCGTCGCGCCAAATTATCTGCATGCAATTCACCCTGTGCAGATTCATCAATATCAGGTGAAATTGACTTATACGCCAAATGCAGACGATTCATCAATTGCTGACGAGTTTGACTGCCAGACGCTAAAATAATTTCAGGATGTTGCATCAGATCATCACACCGCATAATCCATCAAAATATCTAAAGGCACATAAGACAATACTGACTGATGACAGGCTTGAATTTTAATTGGTGGTGCTTGACCTGCCTGATAGGCTTCAACCCAACGGGTGACGCAAATACACCAGAAATCACCCGGTTGTAAGCCGTTAAAACCAACTTCTGGTACTGGCGTGATTAAATCATTGCCAATTTTTTGCGAGAAATTTAAAAAATCAGAGGTCATTTGTGCACAAACGGTGTGCTGACCTAAATCGGTTGGGGCGGTATGACAAAAACCGTTACGAAAATATCCAGTAATAGGATCAAAGCAACAACTGGCGAGAGATTCGCCCAAAACATTTAAACGATTGATATTTGGATCAGGATGAATAGACATAAGTGCGAGAAAGATGGTGGCTTTTCTCTATCATAATCAAAACTTTTGCTTTAAACAGCAATTCTACAAAAGTTGCTAACCTTTTTCTGCATAATCATTTAAAATCGTGGCGTTTTGATATCAATAAAGTGAGCTATACATGAACTTTCAGCGTATGACTGACCTCGATTTAGCAGGTAAGCGTGTCCTTATTCGTGAAGATTTAAACGTACCTGTTAAAAATGGTGTGATCACCAGCGATGCACGTTTACGTGCGGCATTGCCAACGATTCAAGCTGCTGTTGCCAAAGGTGCAGCAGTGATGGTGTATTCTCACTTAGGTCGTCCTGTTGAAGGTGAGCCAAAAGCTGAACAATCTTTAGCACCTGTAGCTGCGTATTTAACCCAAGCATTAGGTCAAGATGTTCAACTGATCACTGACTATTTAGATGGTGTAGACGTTGCTCCTGGTCAAGTCGTTTTATTGGAAAACTGCCGTTTTAACCACGGTGAAAAGAAAAACAACCCAGAACTTGCCGCTAAATATGCAGCATTGTGTGATGTATTTGTGATGGATGCATTTGGTACCGCGCACCGTGCAGAAGCCTCTACTGAAGGCGTTGCACGTTTAGCACCAGTGGCAGCAGCAGGCCCATTATTGGCTGCGGAATTAGATGCTTTGGGTCGTGCCTTAAAAACACCTGAAAAACCAATGGTGGCGATTGTTGCAGGTTCTAAAGTATCGACTAAGTTAGATGTATTGACTTCATTGTCTGATATTTGCGATCAATTAATTGTAGGCGGTGGTATTGCCAATACTTTCCTTGCTGCAGCAGGCTATAACGTGGGCAAATCATTATGTGAAAATGATTTGATTGACACTGCCAAAGCAATTGCCGCAAAAGTTTCTGTACCACTGCCAACCGATGTTGTAGTTGCAGATGCCGCTGAAATTAATTTTGAAGATTTCTTGGGTTCATTGGCAGCAGCGAAAGCAACTGTGAAAAAAGTTGAAGATGTTGCAGACAACGATATGA
Source organism: Acinetobacter sp. YH12095 (assembly GCF_013419245.1). NCBI lineage: Bacteria > Pseudomonadati > Pseudomonadota > Gammaproteobacteria > Moraxellales > Moraxellaceae > Acinetobacter > Acinetobacter sp. YH12095. Next base: position 36,657 of record NZ_VPAL01000014.1, on the reverse strand, counting down.
TTTTAGACGTAGGCCCAGAAACTGCAAAAGCATTTGCTGAAATTTTAAAAACTTCAAAAACAATTCTTTGGAATGGCCCAGTGGGTGTATTTGAAGTTGATCAATTTGGTGAAGGTACGAAAGCACTTTCATTGGCGATTGCAGAATCTGCAGGTTTCTCTATTGCAGGCGGTGGTGACACTTTAGCTGCAATTGACAAGTATGAAGTTGCAGACAAAATCGGCTATATCTCTACAGGTGGAGGTGCATTCCTTGAATTTGTAGAAGGTAAAACCTTACCTGCAGTTGCGGTATTATTAGAACGCGCTTAAATCTAGAAAATTTATCAATAATTTTTAAAAAGGTTGACTTCGGTCAACTTTTTTATATTTATGTCATGCCGTAGTCATCAAAATGTCATAAATATGCAATAAACTGTAGTAAATGAATGACCTAACTGTAGGAAATGACGATGATTCAAAAACTAACACTTGCTGCTTTAATTGCTGCATCTTTAGCCTTGACTGCTTGTGCAAAAAAAGAAAGCGCACCTGCGACTGAAACTGATGCATCTTCTGCAGTTGTAGATAACGCTCAAGTTACACCAGAACAACAAGCTGCAATCGACGCAATTGACCAACCAATCTTGGATGAAGGCAACACCGATATTCCTGAAGACGTTGCAAATGCACCTGCTGACGTTGCGACTGCAGACACAGAAGTTGCTGCTTCTGAAGCGCAATAAGTGCTGAAAAACGACAAATTGTAGTAATTTGTTTAAAAGTCCCTGCTTTTGCAGGGACTTTTTTTTGAAAAAGGCGATTTGTTGCTGAATTGAAACAAATCACAGGGTAGAATAACCAACATTATTTGGGAGGATATTATGGCTCTTATTTCATTGCGCCAGCTCTTGGATCATGCCGGTGAACATGCTTACGGCGTTCCAGCGTTTAACGTCAACAACTTAGAACAAATGCGCGCAATTATGTTAGCCGCAGATGCAACCAATTCACCTGTAATTGTTCAAGCTTCGGCAGGTGCGCGTAAATATGCAGGTGCGCCATTCTTGCGTCACCTGATTTTGGCTGCAATTGAAGAGTGGCCACATATTCCAGTGGTTATGCACCAAGACCATGGTACAAGTCCTGATGTATGTCAGCGTTCGATCCAACTAGGCTTTTCATCAGTAATGATGGATGGTTCTTTGGGTGAAGATGGTAAAACACCAACGTCGTATGAATACAACGTCGAAGTGACGCGTCGTACTGTGCAAATGGCGCATGCGTGTGGTGTATCGGTTGAAGGTGAGATTGGCTGTTTAGGTAGTCTTGAAACAGGTATGGCGGGTGAAGAAGATGGCGTGGGCGCAGAAGGCGTACTTGACCACTCTCAATTGTTAACATCTGTTGAAGAAGCACGTAGCTTCGTTGCAGATACTAATGTGGATGCTTTAGCGATTGCTGTTGGTACTTCGCACGGTGCATACAAGTTTACTCGTCCACCTACAGGCGATATTCTTGCAATTGACCGTATTAAAGAAATTCATGCTGCGTTGCCAAATACACACCTTGTAATGCACGGCTCTAGCTCTGTACCACAAGAATGGTTGGCGGTGATTAACCAATACGGCGGTGACATCAAAGAAACTTATGGTGTACCTGTTGAGCAATTGGTTGAAGCAATTAAGCATGGTGTGCGTAAAATCAACATCGATACAGATTTACGTTTAGCTTCTACTGGTGCAATGCGCCGTATGATGGCAGAACAACCAAGCGAATTTGACCCACGTAAATTCTTCGCAAAAACTGTAGATGCAATGAAACAAATTTGTATAGACCGTTATGAAGCATTTGGTACTGCAGGTAATGCAGACAAAATTCGCCCAATTTCTTTAGAGAAAATGGTTGAACGCTATAAGTAATTCTTAATTTGATTAAGAACTCGAAAGCCCACAGTCCTTGTGGGCTTTTTACTGATGAATCCACAACTTCCAATCAAGAACAAAAACAATCCTCGAGCATGTCATGGAACTGATTGTAGCCGCAGCCTTTTGTAGTGTACTGGTCTCTATTTTATTAAAAGTCTGCAAAATGCAGGGTTTTAACCCTATGCAGATGATCACATGGAATTATGTCAGTGCCAGTGTGTTGTGTTTTTACTGGTTTAAACCCAACTTGGGCACGATCTCAATCCAACATACGCCGTGGTGGCTCATTATTAGTTTGGGTGTGTTGTTGCCGAGTGTCTTTTTAGTATTAGCAAAATCGTTAGACAGCGCAGGTATTTTAAAAACTGAAATTGCACAGCGTTTGTCAGTGGTTTTGTCTTTGGCAGCCGCTTATTTTATTTTTCAGGAAAATTTTAGCCAACTGAAAATTGTGGGAATCGCGCTTGGGATTATCGCGGTCTTATGTATTTTGTATTCGCATCGTGCTGCAGGGCAGTCTGCTAAAGCGCAACAAGGCATCTTATATTTGAGCTGTGTTTGGCTGGGTTATGCACTGATTGATGTTTTGCTTAAATACAGCACAGGTTTAGGACTGCAATTTGCAGTTGCGCTGAATTTGATGTTTGTATGTGCTTTTGTTTTGGCGATGGCTTATATCTTAATCCGCGATAAAAGCATGGGCAGTATGCAAAATATCAGTGCAGGTTTAATTTTGGGTGCACTGAATTTTGCCAATATTGCCTTGTATGTCAAAGCTCACATGCTGCTCAAAGACAGCCCTGCAGTGGTATTTGCTGGGATGAATATTTTAGTGGTGCTATTTGGCGTGATCAGTGGTGTATTGTTCTTTAAAGAAAAGCTGAAAAGCACGACCACTATTGGGCTAGGCTTGGCATTGCTTAGTGTGCTTTGCCTCGCTTATGCCATGACGGTTTAAGATAACTCAACATAAAGCGAAAAGGATGTCGCAATAAATCTGCAGTTTCTGCAAGACCATGCAGCATTGTGGTTCTATCGCAGATCGGGCAGCGCAGGGTTGGATAGCTTGGTTTGGCTTGATATAAATACAGTTTTTTACAACGTCGGCATTCTAGTTTTAGCGGCATTAAATTGAGCATCATACACCTCATTTTTATTTTTGATAGAGATTGAGTACAGATTGCAAATATAGATAAAGCAAAATTCAGACCAAAAAATAGGGACAAATTTTGTCCCTAGTGTTATCGCATGTTTGTTTTACAGTTGCGTGAAAATCTCACGTTTATCAAGGCGTGATTTTGGCAGTTTGGCATTAAAATCTTGTTCACTACGATAGCCTAAACACAATAAAACCGAAGGAATCAGTCCTTGCTCAGTTAGTTGCAGTTCTTGAGTTAAAATTGCTTCATCAAAACCACCAATTGGCGTTGCGTCAATTCCTTCAATGCCTGCAGCCAAAAGCATTTGTCCGAGTGCAATAAAGGTTTGATTTTCTGCCCAACGCTGAATATCGCCTTTTTCATTGCGGTAGTAATCGACATAACCTGTGCGGCTGTCTTTCTGACCTTGTTTAGCGGCTTCATCTTTAAAGCGTCCACTAGCAGCATCCTGATTAAGCAGGTTTTCTAAATGTAATTCGCTAATGTCAGCTTTGGTGCAAAATAAAATGGTATGCGAAGCATCTAAAACTTTAGGGGCGTTATAGGCGTACTTTCCAACTAAAGCTTTAGCAATACGTTGTTTGGCTTCAGGGCGATCTGCAATAAAAAAATGCCACGGCTGAATATTAATGGAAGATGGTGCTAAACGCAGAATTTCTAATAAACGCTCAAATTGTTCTGCAGGAATAGTGCGACTCGCATCATAGGCTTTGGTCGTATAACGAGTTTGTGCAACGTTGAGCAAATCCATGAATCATCTCCATTTAAAGACTATATTTGGGGCAGGTGTGCGCCAAAAGCTTAACATGCCTCGCTATGCTAACGGAATGAATCCATGTGCTATTTATGCGGTTAAGATGAGATGAGCACGACATAAACATCTTTAAACTTAGTGTTAAATTCAATCATGCAAGACGTTTTCACTATTGGTTGTTTATAGCAAATAGGCGTTAAATATAAACTTGAGCATGGTGCATCCCAAAGGTGTATGGATGGAATATATCAATTATTTTAAGCGTAAATTAAAAACTCAGCAGCAAATTGGCTTATGGGTAGGTTTAGCAGATGCGTATGGTACTGAAATTGCTGCCAATGCAGGCTATGACTGGCTTTTAATTGATGGGGAACATGCACCGAGTGATTTAAGAACCACTTTGTCACAATTACAAAGTATTGCGGCTTATCCCTCTCAAGCGGTGGTGCGCCCGCCGATTGGCAGTGTGCAACTCATTAAACAACTGTTGGATATTGGCGTACAAACTTTGCTGATTCCTATGGTTGAAAGCGTTGAACACGCTGAGTTGATGGTCAAAGCGGTACGTTATCCACCTGAAGGTATTCGCGGCGTAGGCGCAGCTTTAGCACGTGCAACTCGCTGGAACAGTATTCCAAATTATTACGCGACAGCGCATGAAAATATTTGTTTGCTCATTCAAATTGAATCGGTCACAGGTTTAGAAAATCTGGATGCTATTTTACAAGTCGATGGGATTGATGGGGTGTTTATTGGTGCGGTGGATTTATCTGCCACGATGGGTTATGAAGGCAATCCGAACCATCCAGAAGTACAAGCCGCTGTGGTCGATGCGATTCAACGGATTCGTGCAGCAGGCAAAGCAGCAGGGATTTTATCGACCCAACATGAAGTGACACAAAAGTATTTGGATTTAGGCACAGAATTTGTGGCAGTTGGGGTAGATACCAGTGTGTTGATGACTTCGCTGCGTGAGTTGTTGGCTAAATATAAAGCTGATGCCGAAGTGATTAAAACGGAAGGTGGGTATTAATCTGCTAACTAAGTAGATTTTAGTTTGGTGTACCTGACGAAGTACCTTTAGCGTTGTATCCATTATTTTTATGTAAAGATGTTGGGCTTAATAGTTCCAGCTGCTCAGTTGCCAAGTTGCTAAGGCTTGATTTGGTTCAACTACTAAAATTAGTGCAGCATCTGCGCGCCAATCGCCTAATACAATTCTAGGTTTGCCGTGTTCATTGTGAATATTTGGACGATGCGTATGCCCATGAATTAACACATCTGCATGCTGCAAGGCTTGTGACACAGCATCTGCATTTACGTCCATGACATCATAACTTTTGATTTGATTGGCTTGCTGACTTTTTTTGCGGAAACCTTGTGCAAGTTTTTGCCGAAAAGCCAAAGGTGTTTTCTTTAAAATCCCTAAAATGATGGGATTGCGAATAATTTTTCGGAATTTTTGATAGGACACATCATCGGTACACAGCGCATCGCCATGTTCTAAACGCACCTGTTGTGAACCAATGTGCAGCGTGTACACATCGGGCAGGAGTTGTCCTGAAAATTGATCTAGAAATTTCTGACCTAAAGCGAAATCACGATTGCCGACAATAAAGTAAATTTGATTACCTGCTTGGCTAAATTGCTTTAGACGTGTAACAACTTCATCGAGCCACGCTGCGGTGTAATCATCACCAATCCATGCATTAAACCAGTCGCCTAAAATATACAGTTGGGTGTTTTTATTTTGATAAGCGTCTAGCAAATCTAAAAACCCCCGAACAAGTCGAGGGTGATTTGGTGACAAGTGTAAATCTGCGATAAACAGATAGGTCACGAATTATTCCTTGGAATCTCCCGAAATCCCTCTTTTAAAAGAGGGATTTCTCCTCCCTAAACGAATTTTAAAGCAGTACTTTAAAATGATGTGCGTAAGCGAGGTCGGGTAAGATTCTTATTCAGCAATGATTTTTGCAGATTCAATCACCACATTTTCTAGTGGAACATCTGCGTGATAACCACGGTTGCCAGTACGCACGCCTTTAATTGCATCTACAACGTCCATACCTTCAACAACTTTACCAAACACGGCATAACCCCAACCTTGTGCAGTTTTGCCTGTGTGGTTTAAGAAAGAGTTATTTTTTACGTTAATGAAGAACTGTGCAGAAGCAGAGTGAGGTGCTTGGGTACGTGCCATTGCAATTGTACCAACATCGTTGCTTAAGCCGTTGTCTGCTTCGTTTTCAATCGCATCACGTGTTGCTTTTTCTTTGAAGTTTTCATCCATGCCACCGCCTTGGATCATGAAACCATCAATAACACGGTGGAAAATTACGCCGTCATAAAAACCATCACGAACGTATTCTAAGAAGTTAGCAACTGTAATTGGTGCTTTTTCAGCGTTCAATTCTAAAACAATACGACCTTTATTGGTGTTTAATTCGACTTGAGGAAAACTCATTGTGTAATCTCCTAAACATGGACACGAATGCCATGGGTTTTTTGGTTGAGAGAAGCATAAGCAAACTGTAAACTACAAGGCAAGTAAAAACGTTATTTTCTTTGTTAAAAACAAGGAAAAGCGTTCTAATGGGTGATGTATGCTTCACTACTGAAGTTTCTGTAACCTAGTTTATCCAATTTTATTTTAGAAGTGATTTTATTGCTATGAAGCCAAATGATGTTGTTGCATCTCTGCCAAACACCCCGACACCAAGTTCAAATGCCTCTGTCGATGCTGTGCAGCAAGAACAACAGCCGGGCTTAGACTTTATACGTCAAGTCATTACCGATGATATTGCGGCGGGTCGCACTCAGCAGGTGGTGACACGTTTTCCACCTGAGCCGAATGGTTATTTGCATATTGGTCACGTGAAAGCAATTTGCTTGAACTTTGGCATCGCACAAGAATATCAAGGGGTGTGTAACTTACGTTTTGATGACACCAACCCAGATGCAGAAGAACAAGAATATGTTGATGGTATTGCCAATGACGTGAAATGGCTGGGTTTTGAGTGGAATGGCGAACCACGCTATGCATCAAGCTATTTCGATCAATTATATACATGGGCAATTCAGCTGATCGAACAAGGCGATGCTTATGTCGATTTGCAAACCCCTGATGAGATTAAGCTCAATCGTGGTTCTTTTGTAGAGCCGGGTAAAAATTCGCCATATCGTGATACGCCAGTAGCAGAAAACTTGGCTTTATTTGAAAAAATGCGCAATGGTGAATTAGGCGAAGGTCAGGCAGTACTCCGTGCCAAAATTGATATGGCTTCACCAAACGTACACATGCGTGATCCGATTTTGTATCGTGTTTTACATTCATCGCATCACCAAACGGGCGATAAATGGAAAATGTACCCAATGTATGATTATGCGCATCCATTATCAGATGCCATTGAAGGCATTACTCATTCACTATGTACTTTAGAATTCCAAGACCATCGTCCATTCTATGATTGGGTGGTGGAAAAGGTGAAATCCGAGGCTGTGCCGCGTCAGTATGAATCTAGCCGTTTGAATATTGATTACACCATCACATCTAAGCGTAAATTGCGTAAATTGGTTGAAGGCGGTTTTGTGAATGGTTGGGATGACCCACGTATGCCAACAGTGGTAGGTATGCGTCGTCGTGGCTTTACACCAGAAGGTTTGCGTGATTTCTGTAAGCGTGTAGGTGTGTCTAAGTCGGATGGTATTGTGGATGTTGCAATGCTTGAATATTGCATCCGTCAGTCATTGGAAAATACTGCAGCACGTGGTATGGCGGTGTTAAATCCACTTAAAGTGACTTTGACTAACTTGCCAGAAGCATTAGATTTGGTCCATGCACGTCATCCAAATGTAGATATGGGCGAGCGTAGTATTCCACTGACTTCTGAAATTTATATTGACCGTAAAGACTTTGAAGAAGTGCCGCCTAAAGGTTTCAAGCGTTTAGTGCCAGAAGGTGAGGTGCGTCTACGCCATGCTTATGTAATCAAGTGTGATGAAGTGATTAAAGATGCCAACGGCGAAGTTATTAAGCTGAAATGTTCAATTGACCCTGAAACTTTGGGCAAAAACCCAGAAGGTCGTAAAGTCAAAGGCGTGATTCACTGGGTATCTGCAAGTAAAGGCGTTGCGGCAGAAGTTCGTTTATATGATCGCTTATTTACTGAGTCTGATCCAGAAGTGGGTGATGATTTCTTGGCGAATTTAAACCCCGAATCGTTGACTGTGGTACAAGCCATTGTTGAACCTGCATTGGCAACAGCACAACCAGAAGATCGTTTCCAATTTGAACGTGAAGGTTATTTTGTTGCAGATCAGTATGATCACAGTGCGGAAAAACCAGTGTTTAACCGCATTTTAGACTTAAAAGACAGCTTCAAACCTGGCAAGTAACACCTTATTTAAGTTTTAGCTTGCAACTTGAAAGCCCAACTTGATCAATTCAGGTTGGGCTTTTGGTTTTATCTATTTGAGGTTTATAGAATATTTTGTGAGATATACAGTGTCGCTAAAATGACTGCGATTAGCGGTTTTTATGCTGTTCCTGCTTCATCAGGATTTGCGGTAACTGCATTTTGGCTTTATCGCGTAGTTTCTTCTTAATATAGAGCACTAAAGCAAAGCAAGTGGTGGTCAGGGTCAGCATCATACTGTTCATATAACTCATCAATGAACTGACATAACCAATGGTGGTTAAACGATCCATCATCTTAAATACTTGCGGGCTGCTTTCCACACCTGTAATTGCCCAAGTGCATAAATGTTCACAGTTATTCATAATCAGATGATAATTGTTTTCATGCATTCTGGAGCGCATACGGCGTACCACTTTGCGGCCTTTATACTTGGGCGCATGATACGACTGCACAATAATATTTTTGCCGTGACTAAACTTTTCAATACTGGTCATTTCAATCGGGTGTTTTTTAAAAAGATGTGCAAAACCCGAATAGTGAATCACGCGACCACGCCCGGCATAGATACCATGATGGCTATAGCCGAAGTGTTTCACAATTAAATGTGCCCCTAAAGGAAATCGTGTTTTCTGCTTGAGCATCGTACGCTTGACCAATAAAGTAACATGAGTAGAGAAAAGAAATCAGGTTTTATAGTGTACTGCGTCTGAAGCAAATATGCGATAACCCATTCAGTTATATGCACAATTTGTAACATAGCAGGTATGGAGATGATAATGTTTTGTTCTCGGTGGAAGTGCTTATTGCTCTGTTATTTATTCTGCACGCCTACTGCACAAGCGGAAATTCGCGCATGGACGGTTAACAACAGTAAAATCAATGCAGATGTGGTGGAAGTGACACAGTTGTCACAGTTAGGCTTATATCTGAAAGATCGGCAAGGGAAACCATATCTGCAAATTTCACAACTACAAAAAAATCTACAGTCTTGTGAAAACATGCAATTTGCCATGAATGCAGGCATGTTTCATCCAGATTATTCGCCTGTGGGTTTGTATGTGGAACAAGGACGACAACTTAAAAAGCTGAACCGACAGCAACAGGGATGGGGGAATTTTTTAATTCAGCCCAATGGTGTACTGGCGTGGAATCATCAACGGGTGTTTTTAGGAACAACCCAACAATATGCCAATCAAGCGTTCAAAGCGCAGTATGCGACACAGTCTGGCCCAATGTTAGTTATTAATCGCCAGTTAAATTCACGTTTTTTGGCAGACAGTACTTCTTATAAAATTAGAAATGGGGTTGGGTTAAAAGACCAAAGCCTGTACTTTGTGATTAGCAAGACGCCCGTAACTTTTCATCAATTTGCCACCTTTTTTAAAGATGAGCTGCAAACGCCAAATGCCTTGTATTTAGATGGTTCGATTTCTACAGCGTATATTCCGCAATTACAACGTCATACTCATCCACATCGCAATTTAGGTCCAATTTTAGCTTATATAGATCATCAAGGCTGTAAACCCTAACATTGGAATTTGGTTTTGGCTTGGCTGAATTTATTGTCCAATAAAACCTAAGGCTGTGCCTTGCATCCTGCAGATTTTGACTGCTTCTTCGCTTTTCATTTGTTTGACTTCATTTTCAAATTGCTTTTTTTGTTGTTTAAGTTGCTCATCTGAAATACCCATGTTTTTAGCAAAACTTTCCATTTTCTCCCAAGTTTCGGCACATTCTTTCGGCATTGGGCTACAGGCTGTTAAACTTAGGCTGAGTAGGGCAAGACAGCTAAGGCTAGTTTTTTTCATTGTCATTTTCTCTGTTTGAATAATTCGAATTTATTGGTGTAATGATTATGTGTAGAAATATTAGCGCATGATTATGAAGATATGATTGACTGCGTTTGAAAAGATTAGCGTTTTTGTGCAAGTTCAAGCACGTGTCGCGATTTATAAAATTTATCGTTCTAATATATATGCAGCCATTAAAAAAGGCACTTAGTTCAACTAAATGCCTTTTTTATCATATTCCATTACTGGAATGGTAGATGCTGGAGTTCATTCAACTCTTTGCGGCTATAACCTCGCGAAGCGAGAACCTTCTTAATCCCGATAATGACATCTTCATCTGTGGCTTTGGTTAAAGCTTCGAGAAGTTGTTCATTTGTCTTGCAAGAGCAATCATTTTCAACACAAGCAATTTGATTTTTATGCTCGTTTTGCTGTTCTGTAGAGAACAACTTTTGCCAAAAACTCATAGAGCCTTCATTCACAACCTAACATAGATCGAAATATAGCCAATATAAAAAATAAATCAAGTCGACCTAAGTGATAAAAGCAGCAATCGAGTTGCAGAATTTTCGATGATATTGCATTTTTTTAACGAAATTATGACAGTTAAAGGGCTTGTAATGCTTTAACTGATTCATTTACATCATAATATTTACAAGTGCTAAAAAGGAGAACTTGTAAATATTGAAGAATAATGCAACAAATTGTTTAAATCTTTTCCAGTAAAACACCCGACTCAACATGATGGGTGTATGGGAATTGATCAAACAGTGCAAATTGCGTCACTTTATGGCTTTGACACAAGGTTTTTAAATTGTCATGCAATGTGTCTGGGTTGCACGAAATATAAATAATACGCTTAAAACGCTGTAGGAGTTTTAAGGTGTCATCGTCAATTCCTGCGCGTGGCGGATCGACAAAGACCGTATCAAAATCATAACTTGCAAGATCAATGTTCGCTTCTTGCAAGCGGCGGAATTCACGCTCACCGTTATAGGCTTGAGTAAACTCTTCAGCCGATAAGCGTGCTACTTGAATATTCTCAATCTGGTTTTGTTCAATATTCCACTGCGCTGCATATACCGAAGATTTAGCCAGTTCTGTGGCAAGTACACGACGGAAACGAGTCGATAGCGGCAGGGTAAAGTTACCATTACCACAATAAAGTTCTAATAAATCTTGCTCAGAATATTCGGCAACCGTACATGCCCATTCCAGCATTTTTTGGCAAACTTGCGCGTTTGGCTGGGTAAAGCTGCTTTCAATTTGCTTATAGGTATAAGTGCGCTCAAAAACCTGTAATTGTTCAACTACATACTCATCGGATAGCACGAATTTTTGCCCACGGCTGCGTCCAATCAGTTTAATGTTTAATGCTTTGCTCAAAGCTTGGGCTGCAGGCTCCCAATCAGATTCAAGTTTGCGGTGATAAAGCAGTGAAACCAACATTTCGCCACTTAAAGTCGCTAAAAAATGCACTTCAAATAAACGAGCCGATAATACGGGATCGGCTTTCAGGGCGGCTAACAGCTTTGGCATTAATAAGTTAATGCTGCGGTCTGCAATCGGAAACTCATCTACACGAATAACTTTTTTCTGCTTATCTTCACTGCGTTCAAACATGGCATAAAACAGATCATCTTCAATATGCCAAATTCGGAACTCTGCCCGCATACGGTAGTTGTGTTCTGGTGAGGCAAATACTTGCAAGGCAGGCGGGTTATATTCGGCAAATTGGGCAGAAATACGGGCAACTTTTGCATCAAGTTGTTGCTGATAAGATGAGGTCATATGCAGTAAACATCACAAACACAGAGAAAGAGCGATGGTAACAAAGTTTTAAAGAGATACCTAAAACTATTATGAAAATGATGCAATCCTGCAAGATGTCAAAATAGCCTAAGCATGTTGATGACATCTTACAAGTGGAAAAATTTAGATACTGTAATTACTTTAAACTTGATGTAATTGATCGAACAATTGCTGCATGCCCTCAGTGGCAGTTTTGGAAATCCGTTGAAATTGAGCAGGAAGTTGGGCTTGCATGGCTTTTGGGTCAATATAATAAGCCTGACAATTTGCAGGAATTTCGTGTACTAATCCAGCAACAGGGTACACCACCAAACTTGTACCAATCACAATAAAAATATCGGCATCTTGAATCAAATCCAGTGCTTCTTCATAGGCAGGAACTGCTTCGCCAAACCAGACCACATGCGGACGTAAAGGATAGCCTTGTGGGCAAAGATCCTGTTGCAAGTTCAGCGAGTCACCTTCAATTGGAAAAAATTCTGTCGTGTATTGTGCATGAGGCCCTGAGCTTTTGGCTAAACGAATATTGCCGTGTAAATGCAAAACTTCTGAACTGCCTGCACGTTCATGCAAATCATCAATATTTTGGGTGATCACTTGTACATCAAAATCATCTTCAAGTTCAGCAATTAAGCGATGCGCCAAGTTAGGCTGCGCATTAAGAATGTTTTTACGACGTTCATTATAAAAGCGTTGGACTAATTCAGGATTCCTTGCCCATGCTTCAGGACTTGCGACATCCTCCACGCGATGTTTTTCCCATAAGCCATCACCATCTCTAAAGGTGTTGATTCCACTTTCTGCGCTCATACCTGCACCCGAAAAAACTACTAATTTACGCATGTTTTATTCTCTTGATGGATGGTTAGATTTGAGTATAAGTGCCGAAAATAGAAACACAAATCTACAGCTCATTTTTTCAGAATTTTAAGTATCTAAATATGTGAAAGTTTAGTGCTGTCTATAACTTTGCTGAATAACTGAATCAAAGTTCACTTTTTATTGCTTGTTATTTCATTTTAATGATAGAACATAAAGTAAAGTAGTATGACGCTACAAAATCAAATATTGATGAACCAGAACCTATAATAATGTGCAGAGGATGCCATGTCACAACACAATCCATCGCCAAATCACACGCCTGCAACTCACAGTGAAAAAGTGAAATTTGATTGGAAAGATCCTTTTTTGCTTGAACAGCAATTGACTGAAACCGAACGTATGATTCGTGATAGTGCCTATGCTTATTGTCAGGAAAAATTACTGCCGCGGGTACGTGATCAGTTTAGACATGAAACGGTAGATCGCAGCATCTTCCGTGAAATGGGTGAGCTTGGTTTGTTAGGCTCAACCATACCTGAACAATATGGCGGTGCAGGTTTAAATTATGTGAGTTATGGATTAATTTCACGTGAAATTGAACGGGTCGATTCAGGCTATCGTTCTATGGCAAGTGTACAAAGCTCATTGGTGATGGTGCCAATTTATGAGTTTGGCAGTGAAGCACAAAAACAGAAATATTTACCCAAACTTGCTTCGGGTGAATGGGTGGGATGTTTCGGTCTGACTGAACCTGATTTTGGCTCCGACCCTGGCAGTATGAACAGCAGAGCACATAAAGTTGCAGGCGGTTATCGTTTACACGGTGCGAAAATGTGGATTACCAATAGTCCAATTGCCGATGTATTTGTGGTGTGGGCAAAAGAAGTTTCAGCAGATGGGCAAGTGGGTGATATTCGCGGTTTTATTTTAGAAAAAGGTTGGGATGGACTTTCTGCACCAATCATTCAAGGCAAGGTTGGTTTACGCGCTTCAATCACAGGTGAAATTGTCATGGACAATGTTTTTGTGCCTGAAGAAAATATGTTACCTGAAGTGCGTGGTTTAAAAGGGCCGTTCACTTGTTTAAATAGTGCACGTTATGGCATTGCTTGGGGTGCTATGGGTGCGGCTGAGTTTTGTTGGCATACTGCGCATCAATATACGATGGATCGGATTCAGTTCGGACGTCCTTTGGCGACCAATCAGCTCATTCAAAAGAAACTTGCCGATATGCAAACCGAAATCGCGCTGGGTTTACAAATTGCTTTACGTTTTGGTCGTATGAAAGATGAGGGTATTGCTTCACTCGAAGGTACTTCGCTGATTAAACGCAACAACTGTGGCAAGGCCTTAGAAATTGCTCGTATGGCGCGCGATATGCTTGGTGGGAATGGTATCAGTGATGAATATGGCGTGGCGCGGCATTTGGTCAATTTGGAAGTCGTGAATACCTATGAAGGGACGCACGATGTGCATGCGCTAATTTTAGGTCGTGCGCAAACGGGTATCGCGGCTTTTGCCAATTAAATCTAGATCTAAACTAAATCTAGGTCTAATGATGCTACGGTGGAAAATATTGCAAACCACATTTTCCACCGTTTTACTTTAGCTGTTTAGTTTTAAAAATTGGCTAATTTCCTGATTAAATTTCAACGGTTCGGTCAGTAAAGGGGTATGCCCAGATTGGTGAAATATGACTTGTTTCGCATTCGGCATAGCTTCTACCACTTGACGTTGTCCTTCTGCCGCATACAAGGTCGATTGTGCGCCTGTAAAAAAGACTGTCGGACAACCCAGTTGAGTTAAAGCCTCACGATAATCTTCCTGATGGTGTAAATAATTGTCGATATACCAGCGTAAATAATCTAAACGCTGTGTAGGTAAAATATAGCGTTGTAAAACAGGACGTTTGACGGCCAGTTTAAATAAAAACGGACTGATTTTATTGCTGGCTTGTAATTCTATAAATTCTAGCCAAAGTTCGACTAAGTTTTTACGCTGCAACACATCCATTTGTTGAATATCAGTATATTGCGCGTGATCATGTAAAAACTCGGACAGATGAATCAATAACTGTTTAAATTGTTGATGTTGATTGCCAAATAAGCCATAAGGCCAGTTTTCATCTACCCCAATTTTTGGTGCTTGGTCAATTTGTAAATAACTGCTTAAATGCGCAGCCAATTGTCCATATTGCATGCCATGCATGGCAGTGGTTGCCCCCATGGAATAGCCAATCAGTTTAAATTGTTGCAGGTTCTGTTGTTGAAGCAGACTGTTTAAATCTTGCCAATGGCTCGAAATAGCATCCAGTTCTGGAACGGCACACAGGTTTGAACCCCCAAAACCACGCCAGTCTGGAATAATAAAACGATACTGCTTTTTATGTTGATACAGAAATGGCAACCATTGCCAACTGTGCATGACTAAACCTGAAAGCACAACCACAGGCTCACCTTGACCAAATTCACGTACAAATAGAGCTTCGCCATCGGGCATGCGGTAAAAAGGCATCAGCATTTCCTTGCATGGTTGTAATTAAAGATGCGTTATTCTTTATAGCATAGCCTGATCATTTCTGTATGGTGAGCAACCCTGATTTCACATTGATGTGGTTGCTATTACTTAAAAATATACTTTTAAGATGAGGCTTCGGCATCAAACTTTTTCAGTTCAGGAATCACATTTTCTAGCCATTCAATCCAGCCAATTTCCTGATCTATCCCTAGCTGCAAAATCATTTTATGAATATACAGGGTACGGTTGTTCTCAGGTGCTTGGCTAAAGTCTTTGGCAAAAATCTGTTGATAGGTGTGCAACTTGGCTTTGTGAAGCAGCAAATGTCGTTCTAGTTCGGGTAAGACGCTGTTGCCGCCAAGTTGGGCTTCGGCACGTAAACGTACCATAAGTTCTTCGCGTAATTGTGCAGGCGGGCTTTGCTCGACCATCCAGTTTGCCAGTTCATGCCGCCCCAAAGCTTCTACCTGATAGGTTTTGCTACGACTGCTAGAATCTTCATCTTCTAAGGTTGAAATCCAACCTTTTTTCAGCATGGTATTTAGTTCGCGATAAATTTGTTGATGGGTCGCATTCCAGAAAAACCCCATAGAGCGGTCAAAACGGCGTGCCAATTCAATACCGTTACTGGGTTTTTCAATTAAACTGGTCAATAAAACGTGAGCGAGCGACATAAACAGAGCAACTTTATTTTTTTCAGCTTTAATTATGCAACATGTTGCATAAAAATTAAATCTAGAATATAAAAGTATGCAACAAGTTGCATTAAGCATAAAACAGCCAGCATTTTTGCCAGCAGGGAGATTCTATGTCTGACTATCCACATTTACTTGCGCCTTTAGATTTAGGCTTTACCACTTTAAAAAATCGGGTCTTAATGGGTTCAATGCACGTTGGACTAGAAGAAGCACCGGGTGGATACGAACGTATGGCGGCTTTTTATGCAGAGCGTGCCAAAGGTGGCGTTGGGCTGATTGTAACAGGTGGTATTTCACCGAATGATGCAGGCTTAACCTTTGCGGGCGGCAATAAACTTGATACTCGTCAAGAAGCAGAAAAACATAAAGTGGTGACTCAGGCTGTGCATGATGCAGGCGGCAGAATTGCTTTACAGATTTTACATACGGGACGTTATTCCTATCAGCCCGATATTGTCGCACCGTCAGCAATTCAGGCACCGATTAACCCAAGTAAACCACATGCACTAACATCGGCAGAAGTACAGCAAACCATTGCCGACTTTGTGAATTGTGCCAAATTGGCACAATACGCAGGCTATGATGGTGTCGAAATCATGGGTTCGGAAGGCTATTTAATTAATGAGTTTATTGTTGCGCGTACCAACCATCGTGATGATGAATGGGGCGGCAGTTATGAAAACCGTATTCGTTTCCCAATTGAAATTGTTAAACGTACCCGTGCAGAAGTGGGTGAAAACTTTATTATTATTTACCGCTTGTCGATGTTGGATTTAGTCGAAGGCGGTTCGAGTTTTGAAGAAGTGGTGCAATTGGCACAAGCGATTGAAAAAGCAGGTGCAACCATTATCAATACAGGGATTGGCTGGCATGAAGCACGTATCCCAACCATTGCTACCAAAGTCCCTCGCGCAGCTTTTACATGGGTGACAGAGAAATTAAAAGGTTTGGTTAAAGTGCCACTGATCACTTCAAACCGTATTAACACCCCTGAAATGGCTGAGCATGTTTTGGCTGCAGGACATGCCGATATGGTATCGATGGCACGTCCAATGTTGGCAGATGCTTTCTTTGTGCAAAAAGCAGAGCAAGGTCGCAGTGATGAAATCAACACATGTATTGGTTGTAACCAAGCTTGTTTAGACCATATTTTCTCAATGAAGATTGCTTCATGTTTGGTCAATCCACGTGCTTGCCATGAAACAGAACTCATTTTTAAAGAAGCAACACAGACTAAAAAAATTGCGGTGATTGGTGCAGGGCCTGCAGGTTTGAGCTTTGCAACCTATGCTGCAGAACGTGGGCATCAGGTGACGATTTTTGAAGCATCGAATCAAATTGGTGGGCAGTTTAATATTGCTAAAACCATTCCTGGTAAAGAAGAGTTTTACGAAACTTTGCGCTATTTCAAACGCCAAATTGAGCTGCAACCGAATATTAAATTGGTATTGAATCATACGGCTAGTTTTGAACAATTGCTCAATGCTGACTTCGATGATGTGGTTGTGGCAACAGGTGTAACCCCGCGTCAATTGGATATCGCAGGTATTAATCACCCTAAAGTGCTGAGCTATATTGAGGTATTAAAAGAGCGTAAGCCTGTAGGTCAACGTGTTGCGATTATTGGCGCTGGTGGTATTGGTTTTGATACTGCAGAATATTTAAGCCATGAAGGTGAAAGTGGTAGTCTAAATCCTGAAAAATTCTACGATGAATGGGGAATTGATACCAATTATGCGCATGTCGGTGGTTTAAAAGCAGCAAAAGTTGAAGAATCGCCACGTGAAATTTATTTATTGCAACGTAAAGCATCATCCGTGGGTGCTGGCTTGGGTAAAACAACAGGCTGGATTCATCGTACAGGTTTAAAAAACCGTGACGTTAAAATGATTGCAGGGGCAAGTTATGACCTGATTGATGATCAAGGCTTGCACATCACCGTCAATGGTCAAAGTACAGTGCTCGAAGTTGATCATGTGGTGATTTGTGCAGGGCAAGAGTCTTACACCGCCATGTATGAGCAATTACAGGCAGCAGGCAAAAATGTGCATTTAATTGGTGGGGCGAAAGAAGCAGGCGAGTTAGATGCCAAACGTGCAATTCGTCAGGGTGCTGAATTGGCAGCGAAAATTTAATGTAATTCCTTCTCCCTCTCCTTTGGGAGGGGGCTGGGGAGAGAGTTAATAATCGCTTCTGCCCAGTGCAGCAGTGCTTCAGTCTCACTCAGGGACTCTGCATAGAAATGAAATATCAAAACAAAAAAAAGGAACTTAACATGACTTTGGAAACAACAAAATTAGCGGTACAGCGTTGGCATACAATGCTGCAAAACCATGATATGTCTATTTTGAGTGAATTGCTGGCAGATGATGTGGTGTTTCGTTCACCTGTAGCGTACCAACCTTATGCGGGTAAACAAGTGGTATTTTTTATTTTGACCAATGTAATTCAGGTCTTTGAAAACTTTACTTATCACCGTGAGTTTTATACTGAAGATGGTTGCAATGTTGTACTTGAATTTTCCGCCAATGTGGGAGATAAAAAACTTAAAGGAATTGATATGATTCAATTCAATACACAAGGACAAATTGTGGACTTTGAAGTGATGATTCGCCCGAAAAGTGGTTTAGAGGCATTGGCTGTGCAAATGGGACAACGTATGGCTGCCTTTATGCCAACCGAAAAATAAAATACCGCGTGTGTATGGCAATGAAGTTGTTTTATAGAAATCGGTTTCGGGTTGGCATGCTTGAAAGTGCATGTATTGCTTGGGAGTAAAATGATGTCTACATTACAAAAAATAGCGAAAATTACACAAGCGGTTTTAGATCAGGTCACAGGCGCAGATTTACCGACGTTGTATTATCATCCACATGGAGAAATCCGTCGGGTATTGGATTATTTACCACAGCTCAAAGAAAAATACCGTCCAACACCGTGGCTGTCCAATACACATGCGCATCTTTTATATTTTGATTTAATTAAAAAGAAAACCATTCGTCAGCAGTATGATCGGGTTGATCAACTCACTATGCAAGATGGCGGTATCACCGCAGTTGCTTGGGTGGGTTATGACTTACCTGCAGATACTCCCACAATTGTTTTAATGCATACCATTACAGGTTCTTTGGAAAGTATGCGTGAGTTGGTGCGCGATTTACATCAGCAGACACAGTGGCGTATTGCCTTATGTTTACGTCGTGGGCATGGCAATTTACCTATGCCTGTACCACAAATGAATCTGTTTGGTTCGACGCATGATTTGCGTGAACAAATAGTGTTTATTCAGCAACAATTTCCACAATCTGAATTATATGCTGTTGGTTCTTCCGCAGGGACAGGATTATTGGTGCGCTATTTGGGCGAAGAAGGCGAGCAAACCCCAATTAAAGCCGCGTTTGCACTGTGCCCAGGATATAACACTGAACTAGGCTTTCAGCATGTGCATCCTTTTTACAGTAAAGTGATGACCAAAAAATTATTCCAGTTTTTTATTCAGCCCCATCAGGACATTTGGCAAAACGTAAAATCTTTATCGCAAGTGTTAAGTGCGACTACATTGGCAGAGTTTGAAAAGGCGTATTTTGAATTGGCGGGTTTTGAAGATTATGACAGCTACACACAAGCCATTAACCCAATTTATGTGTTTGAGAATGTCAAAATTCCGCTTATGGTTTTAAATGCAGAAGATGACCCAGTGTGCCACATCAAAAACTTTGATCCTTATAAAGAAACCATACGGAAAATGCCAAATATTATGGTAGTGACGACCCGTAAAGGCAGTCATTGTGGTTTTTATGAAGGTGTCGGTTTTACTAAATCTTGGGCATCGCGTTTAATTTCTAATTATTTTAAAGTGCAATCGCAGTTGCTGCAGGCAAGTTAAAGTGAAGCGCACAAACCTATATAGAAATAGGTAGCTGTATTGCAAATGTATTCACGAGTTATCTCAGCGAAGACTCATCCAAATGAATAAAAAACCCAGTACACAATGACTGGGTTTTTTAACGTCAATTCAAATCTAAGATAAGAACTTACACCTTAAAACTGACTTTAACTTAAAGCTTAGTTTTAAGTGAGCACTTAGTTCTCAAGTGCTGGGGTTGCAGCAGCAATCGCAGCGGCAACAGCATCATCTTCAGATTGAGCACCTGTGTTATTGCTTGGACGTGCTTGAGTTGGTTTATCTTCTGCTACAGGAGCTGCCGCTTTCGGCGCAGGCGCAGGTGCAGCAGCAGGTTGTGCAGGTGTTTCACGACGGATTTCAGTTGTGGTGTTCGCTGTTTCAGTGCGCTCCACTTCTACCTGTGCAGGCGCTTCTGGTTCAGCATCTTGAATGTTTTCAACAGGTTCTAGTGGTTCAAATTGAGCAGTTTCAGTAGTTTGTTCAGTTTGAACCTCTACTTGTTCTTGCTCATCTTGCTTTGGCTGTTCTTTTTTTACACATGCAGTTAATAACAACGCCGTTGCAATTGCACCACAAATTAAAAGTTTCTTATTCATAATTGCACAAAATAAAAGATCGGATAGACGGACGTATTATAGCAATAAAATGACAGATGAAAATCCTCTCAAGAAGTTCTAATTTTTTATAGGAAATGCTGATAGAATAACCAATTGTTTATTGTTCTATGAATTGATGCGGAATGACTTTGCTTTATTGGTGCAGAGTAAAGTAAAATTGCGCAACATTGCAGGCCGATTTAGGCTCGATTGTACGAGAAACCCAATGACCCATTTTATTTTCGTGACTGGTGGTGTAGTTTCATCACTAGGTAAAGGTATTTCAGCTGCTTCAGTTGCTGCACTTTTAGAAGCCCGTGGTTTAAAAGTAACCATGGTCAAAATGGATCCATACATTAATGTCGATCCAGGGACAATGAGTCCTTTCCAACATGGTGAAGTTTTTGTCACAGAGGATGGTGCCGAAACTGACTTAGATTTGGGTTATTACGAACGTTTCTTGCGTCGTGCGAAAATGACCAAGTTAAATAACTTTACATCTGGTCGCGTGTATCAAGACGTTCTAAACAAAGAGCGCCGTGGTGATTACTTGGGCGGTACTGTTCAGGTGATTCCACACATTACCGATAATATTAAAGAACGTGTACTTCGCGCTGGCGAAGGCTACGATGTCGCAATCGTAGAAATTGGCGGTACAGTAGGCGACATTGAATCTCTCCCATTCATGGAATCTGTACGTCAATTGATGGTGGAATTAGGGCATAAGCGTACTATGCTCATGCACTTAACTTTATTGCCATATATCAAATCTGCGGCAGAGTTAAAAACCAAGCCAACTCAACACTCAGTTAAAGAATTGTTATCTATCGGTATTCAGCCAGATATTCTCATCTGCCGTACTGAACATGATGTTGATGCTGACACTACCCGTAAAATTGCGTTATTTACCAACGTAGAAGCACGTGCGGTTGTGGTATGTAAAGATGCCAAAACCATCTACCAAATTCCGCGTACATTCTATGAACAAGACGTTGATGATTTAATTTGTGAGCGTTTTGGCTTCAATGATCTTCCAGAAGCAGATTTATCTGATTGGGATAACGTAGTTGATGCATTATTGAACCCTGAATACAGCGTTCGTGTGGCGATGGTGGGTAAATATGTTGAACTGCCAGATGCCTATAAATCTGTAAACGAAGCATTATTGCATGCGGGTATTCAAAACCGCGTCAAAGTTGAAATTGACTATGTCAATGCAGAAGACCTTGAAAGCCAAGACGTTAATACTGTACTTAAAGATGCCGATGCAATTTTAGTTCCGGGCGGCTTTGGTGAGCGCGGTACCGAAGGTAAAATGCAAGCCATCAAATATGCACGTGAAAACGGTGTCCCATTCTTGGGAATCTGTTTGGGTATGCAATTGGCTGTGATTGAATATGCACGTAATGTGGCAGGTATTGCCGATGCAAGTTCAACAGAGTTTAACCGTTCGACTAAGTCGCCACTTATTGGTTTGATTACTGAATGGTTAGATGAGCGCGGCGAAGTTCAACAGCGTTCTGTCGATTCTGACTTGGGCGGCACTATGCGTTTAGGTGCACAAAAATCTGAATTGGTTGAAGGTACCAAAACTCGTGAAGTGTATGGTTCTGCAGAAATTGTAGAGCGCCATCGCCATCGCTATGAAATGAATAACCGTTATATTCCTGTGCTTGAAGAAGCAGGTCTTAAAATTTCGGGTTATTCACCAATTCAGCACTTGGTTGAAACTGTTGAAATTCCGCAACATCCTTGGTTTATTGCGGTACAATTCCACCCAGAATTTACCAGCTCGCCACGTGATGGACATCCATTGTTTGCTGGCTTTATCGGTGCGGCAAAACAACAGCATCAAAAAACCAAATAAGATGGCTTTAGGGATAAACTAGGAAGTTGAAATGTCACAATTAAAACCACAAGAAATTGTACGTTTGGGTGATATACAAATGGCGAATCATTTGCCATTTGTATTGTTTGGCGGCATGAATGTACTTGAGTCTAAAGACCTTGCATTTGAAATTGCTGAAACTTATGTGGATATTTGCACACGCTTAAATATCCCGTATGTATTCAAAGCCAGTTTTGACAAAGCCAACCGTTCTAGCCTGAACTCATTTCGTGGTCCCGGTTTAGAAAAAGGTATTGAATGGCTGGCTGACATTAAAAAGCATTTTAATGTGCCAATTATTACCGATGTGCATGAGCCGTATCAGGCTGCGCCTGTGGCAGAAGTGGCAGATATTATTCAGCTTCCTGCGTTTTTAAGTCGCCAAACCGATTTGGTTGAAGCGATGGCAAAAACTCAAGCCATTATCAACATCAAAAAAGCACAATTCCTTGCGCCGCACGAAATGCGTCATATTTTGCATAAGTGTTTAGAAGCAGGGAATGACAAATTGATTCTTTGTGAGCGTGGTTCAGCATTTGGTTACAACAACTTGGTTGTCGATATGCTGGGCTTTGACATCATGAAAGAAATGAATGTACCTGTGTTCTTTGATGTAACCCATGCTTTGCAAACTCCGGGTGGTCGTGCAGATTCGGCAGGTGGTCGTCGTGCACAAATTACCACCTTGGCACGTGCAGGTATGGCAACTGGCTTGGCAGGTTTATTCCTAGAAGCACATCCTGAACCAGAGCAGGCAAAGTGTGATGGCCCATGTGCATTGCGTCTATCACAACTTGAGCCGTTCTTGGCACAGCTTAAAGAATTGGATACCTTGGTAAAAGGTTTCCAAAAGCTAGATACACACTAAATTAGATCCATATTAAATTATAGACTCATTGATGCCTAAAGCATCACGTTATTAATCAACTGAGGAATTGTTCATGAGCCAAATCGTTGACATTCGTGCACGTGAAATTTTGGACTCTCGTGGTAACCCAACCATCGAAGCAGACGTAATCTTAGCATCTGGCGTAGTTGGCCGTGCATGTGCACCATCAGGTGCTTCAACTGGTTCTCGTGAAGCTCTAGAACTTCGTGATGGCGATAAAGCACGTTACTTGGGTAAAGGCGTTAAAACTGCGGTAAATAACGTCAATACTTTAATTCGTGATGCTTTACTTGGTAAGTCTGTGTTTGAACAAAAAGACATCGACAACACCATGATTGCGCTTGATGGTACTGAAAACAAAGAAAAATTAGGTGCTAACGCAACTTTAGCCGTGTCTTTGGCTGCTGCGCGCGCTGCTGCTGATGAAAAGAAAATTCCTCTTTTCCAATACATCGCAGACCTTCGTAACAACAGCATTTTAACCATGCCTGTACCAATGATGAACATCTTAAATGGTGGTTCACACGCAGACAACAACGTTGATATTCAAGAGTTCATGATTGAGCCAGTGGGCTTTACTTCATTCTCTGAAGCATTACGTGCTGGTGCAGAAATTTTCCACTCATTAAAATCTGTATTGAATCAAAAAGGTTTAAACACAGCAGTGGGTGATGAAGGTGGTTTTGCGCCAAACTTACGTTCTAACGAAGAAGCAATCACAGTTATTCTTGAAGCTATTGAGAAGACTGGCTACAAAGCGGGTTCTGACATCATGTTGGCGCTTGACTGTGCATCTTCAGAATTCTACAAAAATGGTCAGTACATTCTTGCAGGTGAAGGCAACAAAGCATTCACAAGCAACCAATTCTCTGACTATTTAGCTGGTCTTGTAAATCAATATCCAATTATCTCAATTGAAGATGGTTTAGATGAGTCTGATTGGGAAGGTTGGTCTTACCTCACTTCGATCTTAGGTGACAAGATTCAATTGGTCGGTGATGACTTGTTCGTTACTAACCCGAAAATCTTACAACGCGGTATCGATGAAAAAGTAGGTAACTCAATCCTGATCAAGTACAACCAAATTGGTACTTTGACTGAAACGCTTGATGCAATTTACCTTGCGAAAGCCAATGGTTACACAACTGTTATTTCACACCGTTCAGGTGAAACTGAAGATTCTACAATTGCGGATCTTGCAGTAGGTACAGCAGCAGGTCAAATCAAGACTGGTTCACTGTGCCGTTCTGACCGTGTAGCAAAATATAACCAATTACTTCGTATTGAAGAATTGACGAATGCTGCATATCGCGGTAAAGCTGAGTTCAAAGGTTTGAACTAAGCGAAATCAGTAGATGTCATTATTAAATGTATTTGACTCCAAAGCGAGTAAAGCATTGTTGGGCCTTGCGATCTTTTTGATCGCAGGGTTTCAATATTTACACTGGTTTGGTGAAGGTGGTTATCGTGACCATGCTGCACTGACAGAAAAAATCCAACAACAAATAGAATTAAATACAGAGCTGAAGGAGCGCAATCGTGTACTTGCAGCAGAAGTTTATGATTTAAAAAATGGGGTAGAAGCCATTGAAGAGCATGCCCGTTTAGATTTAGGCTTAATTAAGCCACATGAAACCTTTGTGCAAATGAGCACCATCAGCACACAATATAAACCAATTTATATTCAACCAAATTCCACAGTAGATTTACGCACCAATGAATCACAACAACCTGCAGCAGCAACCGCCCCGACACCCTAAACTTTGGGCGGTTATTCCCGCAGCGGGTTCTGGTAGTCGTTTTTCTAGAACTGAACTTAAACAATATCAGTATATTCAAGATCAAACAGTCTTAGCGCACAGCATCGCACGTTTAAATCACTTGCCTTTAGCGGGTTATGTTTTGGCGATTGGTCAAGCAGATGATGTAGCGCAAAACCTAAACTTGGCACAAAAAGAAAAAGCACATTTTTGCGTAGGTGGTGCAGAGCGAGTGGATTCAGTCTTAAGTGCATTGCATTATTTATCTGAAATCGCCCATGCAGATGACTGGGTTTTGGTGCATGATGCAGCGCGTCCTTGTGTGACAGCTGCTTGCCTTGAACAGTTGTATCAGACTGCACTGGCAACAGATCAAAGTGCAATTTTGGCTATTCCAGTGCGTGATACTTTAAAAAAGGTAAGCCAAGGCACAAAAGTTGAAACCACGGTAAGCCGTGACCAACTTTGGCAAGCGCAAACTCCGCAAATTGCTAAACTTGATGTGCTTAAAACAGCCATTGAATCTGCATTAAAACAGCAATTGACGATTACCGATGAGGCCAGTGCTTTAGAAGCAGCAGGGCAAATTGTAAATGTTGTGCACGGTCGTTCGGATAATATTAAAATCACCTATCCCGATGATTTAGAGCTGGCACGTTTAATTTTAGCCTCACAACAACATGGATGATAAAAATCTAGTGTAATTAACACCGCGTTAAACTTGAATCTTCAACGATTAAGCTTTAATGATTCACTCTGTGCCGCTTTGCTTCTATAATTGTCCATCCTGTCTATTTTAAATACCTTTGAGTCGCATGAATCCATCGCAGCAGTATCGTTTTTTACGTCACTCATTACGTGATGGTAGAAGCATTAAAAATGATTCCTCACGCTGGACTAAATTACATTTAGATCCATGGTTGCTGTGTTTTCTGATTTTAAATGCGATTCTGGGTTTAATGGTGGTATATAGTGCCACCGCGCAAGATATGGGGATGGTGCTGCGTCAAGCAACCAGTTTTGGCATTGGTTTTATCGCCATGATTATTTTGGCGCAAATTCCGCCTAAGGTATATCAAGCTGCCAGTCCATATTTTTATATCTTTGCAGTCATCATGCTGGCTTTGGTTTTGGTCATTGGTGAAACCCGTATGGGGGCAAAACGCTGGATCAGCTTGCCGGGTATTGGCAGTATGCAACCCAGTGAATTTATGAAATTTGCCATGCCATTGATGATGGCGTGGTATTTTTCGCGTCGTGCTTTCCCGCCTAAATTGATCCATATCATTGTCGCTTTAGTGATTATGATGATTCCTTTTGTCTTGGTGGCATTGCAACCCGATTTAAACATTGGTTTGATTATTCCTGGTGTCTTTGCGCTATTTTTAAGTGGCATGTCATGGCGATTAATCTTAGGAGCAATCACTGCATTGGCGCTCGCAGCACCATTGCTTTGGATGTTCTTTTTGCAGGAGTACCAAAAGAAAAGGGTACTAACCTTATTTGACCCAGAGTCGGATGCCTTGGGGGCAGGCTGGAATATTATTCAATCTAAAATTGCCATTGGTTCAGGCGGCTTTACAGGTAAAGGTTATTTAGAAGGAACGCAATCACATTTGGGTTATCTGCCTGAACATCATACTGACTTTATTATGTCGACCTATGCCGAAGAATTTGGTTTTATTGGCGTATTTTTACTGTTCAGTTTGTTTGCTGCCATTATTTTACGTTGTTTGATGATTGGGATGAATTGTTTCCATAATTTTGGACGTTTGTATGCAGGCACGGTTGGTCTGACTTTCTTTTTCTTTGTATTTCTAAACTCAGGGATGGTGAGTGGTATTTTACCTGTAACGGGTGACCCATTGCCGCTGATGAGTTATGGTGGAACGGCTGTTATTTCCATGTTGGCGAGTATGGGGATTGTGATGTCTATCCATACTCATCGTTAATACAGAATCCATCTGAAAGATGATGTAGGTGAGTTTTGCTATTATCATCTTTTTCTCTTTTTGTGGTTTTAAAAAGCCTAAGCAATTAGGATAAACACAAAACAATCCTTATAATATCCAGTAAATTTACTTTATTTATTAAGCAATAATTTAAAAAGAACAGCATAACAGTAACACAGAGCACCCCATGACCCATTTAATTTTTATTGCACTTTTCCCTTTGATTGCCTTAATTGCAATGGGTTATCTGCTTAAGCAATCACGTATGTTGGATGAGCCATTTTGGAAGGGTGCAGAAAAGTTAAATTACTATATTTTGTTTCCTAGCATGTTGTTTTTAAACCTCGCTACAGCAAACATTGAAGCGAAATCAATCGCACAGATTTTGTCGGTCGTAGGGATTATTGTGGCTTTAGTAAGTTGTCTGTTATATGCCTTGCGCGGCTATTTCAAAACACCCGCAGTCCGTTTTGGGGTGTATATGCAAAGCATGGTACGTTTCAATACGTATATCGGTTTGGCTTTGGTCGCAGCATTGTTTCAGGTGCAGGGCATGGCGCTGTTTGCGATTATTTTGGTGTTCTGCATTCCATTGGTGAATGTTTTATCTGTGCTGGCTTTAAGCGATACTAAGACTTTACAGGCAAAGCAAATCTTATGGTCATTAATGAAAAATCCATTAATTTTAGGGTGTATTGTTGGCGGTCTATTTAATTTATCAGGTTTGAGCTTGTGGGAAGGTGCAGCGCATTTTATTCGTCAAATAGCGTTATGCAGTTTGCCTTTGGGATTAATGTGTGTGGGCGCAGCATTACAATTTAATGGCTTGCAACGAGATGTATTCGCATTGGCATTGAATGTGTTCGGGCGTTTGTTATTTATGCCTGCTTTGGCTTGGCTAATTTGTCAGAGCTTAAATGTTCCAGTGTTGGAGTCGCAAATTTTAGTCTTGTTTTTTGCTTTACCTACTGCATCGGCAGCTTATGTACTTACACAAGTTTTAGGGGGAGATAGTCGTTTAATGGCTTCAATTATTAGCTTGCAAACCGTATTCGCCGCATTAACTTTGCCAATTGTGTTGTGGTTGCTCATTTAATCTGTCTAATACAATCTATTGTTCAGCATTAATCGTATAAACGATAGATGCCCGCAAAGCGTTCACAACCTTTTTGTTTGGTTTGAATTTTTAAGATTGCTTTAGAATAATTAAACTCATAACTGCAATCGTGCTCATTGTCGATGATTTTGTTTTTTTGATCAGGTGTTGTATAAGCTAAAAAGGCAATACTTTGGCTTTCAAGGCGGTTATTTGGATTGCGATAAGCAATACCTTCAATTTTAATGCTGTTTTTATTGAGTTGATGAATTTGTAAATGTACGGGTTGTGCAGCAAATTGACCATTTTCATATTTTAAATAATGTTGAGTCATGCTTTGATTCATTGAAGTGAAAAAATTCAGTTGATCAATTCTAAAATCAAATTGCTGAGTATAACAATTTAAGCTTTTGCATTGCTGTAAGCGTTGGATCCACAATTGCTGAGTATCTTCTAACAAGCGAATAGGCGCATCACTCATCAAATAAGCTGTTAAATGTTGATCACTTAATTTTTCACGCAATTCTGAGAAATTTTCTGTGCACACCTGCGCCAACTTTTTATTGGGTGTAGATCTACAATCAATCCCTTGTGCATAAGAGAAAGATGAATATAAACAGCCAAATAACAGCAGTGTACTTAAGTTTTTGATAAGATGAATCTCAGATTTCAACAGCATGATCGCTTATACTTTCACTATGTTGCGCTAGGTCTAATATAGCGAAATCGAAAGTATGAATACAAGATTTCAATGATTTATTTCTACAGGAGTTGAACATGGTTGCACAGATTCGTATTGGACAAGGATTAGATGTTCATGCCTTTGAAGCGGGAGATTTTGTGACGCTTGCAGGTGTTCAAATTCCTCATACACAAGGTTTAAAAGCACACTCAGATGGTGATGTAGTGCTGCATGCACTATGCGATGCATTATTAGGTGCTTTGGCGCTGGGGGATATTGGGCAGCATTTTCCAGATACCGATCCAAATTATAAAGGTGCAGATAGTCGGGTATTGCTTAAACAGGTTTATCAACTCATTTTAGACCGTGGCTATAAACTGAATAACGCCGATATTACTGTGGCGTGCGAACGTCCTAAACTTGCACCGCATACGCTAGAAATGCGCCAAAGTGTCGCTGATGTATTGGATGTAGAGGTCACACAAATCAGTATCAAAGCGACAACCACTGAAAAATTAGGTTTTACTGGGCGTCAGGAAGGTATTTTAGCAACAGCGATTGTATTGATTTCTCATACAAAATAATCGCGTTAGAATTTTATCTATACAATCTGCTGAATTAAGAAAGTTCAGCAGATTCTAAAGCTTGTTGTAAATCTTGCGTGGCTTTACGACCTTGTAATTGCAAAGAAACGGCGTGAATTAAGCCTGTCCAAGTTTCATTGGGTTTCCAGATATCATGTAAAAAGTCTTGAGCCGTTGCAATATCCACATCCATAAAATATTGACGATACAAATACATTAAACTACTGACGTGGTTGTTATTGCTGCAATGTACCCACACCATTTGGCTTTCTAATAAATGATTGACCAAATCGAGCAATAATAAACATTGATCAGAGGATGGTGTTTCCCATGAAATTGGCAGTTGAATATAGTTTAGTCCAACATCCAGACAAATTTTGTCTTCATGGGGAAGGGCGTGTTCCGCATCACTTTCAGCCAAATTAATGACAGTGCCAATACCATATTCTTTAATTTGTTTTAATTCTTCAGCCGTAGGCTGACCTGAAGAAAACAAACGCTCATGAATGAACTGGAAATTTTTAATTTGGCTAAGTTGGGTTTCAATGTCATTCATGCGCGCAGAATTTCCTATGCTACAAATAGAAACGCCATCATGAAGATGGCGTTTTTAAATCTTAACGATTCACTAAAACGTCTTTTAATGCTTCATGCATTTCAAGCAATGCTTTTTCAGTGGTATCCCAGTCGATACAACCGTCAGTCACAGACTTACCATACTCTAAATCGCATAAGTTTTCAGGAATATCTTGACGACCACCTTTCAGGTGACTTTCGACCATAATCCCAACAATAGACTTATTGCCATCTAAAATTTGCTCAGTGATATTTTTTAATACCAATGGCTGTAAGAATGGGTCTTTGTTTGAGTTAGCATGGCTGGTGTCAATCATGATTTTGGTGCTGACTTTGGCTTTGTTTAATGCATTTTCAGCATCTGCAACAGAGCCTGCATCGTAGTTAGGCTTGCCATTACCACCACGTAAAACCACGTGTGCATACGGGTTGCCGCTAGTACGAATTACTGAAACCTGACCTTGATCATTAAGACCCAAGAAGCTGTGACCGTGTTTTACCGACTGCATGGCATTGGTAGCAACTGTTAAGCCGCCATCTGTACCATTTTTAAAGCCGACTGGAGAAGAAAGACCAGATGACATTTCACGGTGCGTTTGGCTTTCTGTAGTGCGTGCACCAATTGCAGACCAAGAAATTAAATCTTGATAATACTGCGGAGAGTTTGGATCAAGTGCTTCAGTCGCACATGGCAAACCTTTTTCATTTAACTCAAGTAAAAGTTTACGACCAAGACGCAAGCCTTTTTCAATGTTAAAAGAGTCATTCATGTCTGGATCGTTAATTAAGCCTTTCCAGCCCACTGTAGTACGTGGTTTTTCAAAATAAACACGCATCACAATATAAAGAGAATCTTTTACTTTTTCGCTTAATACTTTTAAACGATCTGCATATTCATGTGCAGCAGCAGGGTCATGAATAGAACATGGACCAATCACCACAAATAGACGCTTGTCTTTACCATCTAAAATATTGCGGATTGTTTCACGACCACGAAGAACGGTTTGATAAGCATTTTCAGTCAAAGGTAACTCAGTTTTTAATTCTGCAGGAGTCACGAGTGGCTGAATACTTTCAATATTCACGTCATCGATGTCTGATTGTGTAAGAGGATTAGACTGTAAAGTATTCATTGCCGTCACTGGTTTGATCATACAAAAGATTGTTTAATAGTCTGAATATAACATGAATTTCACTGTATTTTGTTATAAAAAGATGAATACTTCTTTAAAAAATAAGTGATGAATCGGGTAGATAAATTAAACGGTCTGTTTTAGCAAAATCCTGTCAGATAAAGCATTCATTATTGGCTGGCTTGTGCCTCAGAAACTGCTGTTGCAGTTTCTGGTGTGCTGATAGGTTTTGATTTCACAGGATTGACCATAAAGTTAATCCCGATAATAAATAAGGTAATACCTAAAACTTTACGAATCACTTTTTCAGGTAAACGTGAACTGACTAAAGTTCCCACCACAATTGCAGGAATCGAGCCAACCAACAACCAAACCAATAGGTGAAAGTCGACATTGCCTGAACTCATGTGACCTAAGCCTGCAACTAGGGTAAGTAAGACGGCATGCACGACATCTGAACCGATAATACGAATCATCGGTAGATTCGGGAACATCAGCACCAATGCCATAATGCCAAAAGCACCTGCACCCACTGAAGAAAGTGTGACAAATACACCCAGTACAACTCCCATAATTACAATGAGGGCACGCTTATCTGCAGCCTGTAGTTTGACCTTTTCAAGGTCTTGGGTCATATCGGGCAATTCTTGTTTATGGTATTTATTAAAAAACGTTTCAATTTGACTGCGAAACACAATTGAGATGCCAGTTAAGGTCAACATAAAGCCCAGTACCACGGTCAGTACCATTTTGTAATGGGTAGATTGGCTTAAATAATTCTCTAAAACCCAGTGGGTCGCAAATGAAGCAGGGATACTGCCCACCGCAAGCCAAATGACAATGGGCCATACAATATTCATTTTTTTGGCATGAACCAATGAACCGCAGAACTTTGAAATAGCGGCATAAAGTAGGTCTGTTCCAATTGCGATATGCGGTTCAATTTTAAACAAGCTGATCAGAATGGGAGTCATCAGTGAGCCGCCACCCACGCCAGTCACACCTACGCAGAAGCCGACCAATACACCTGCCAAAATAAACTCTAAAGGACCAACCATGAAGATATGCCGAAGTCAAAAAACGTGAATATATTATGACTTTTGGCAATAAGTTGTTGTCTTGATTAGTGATTTACTTATTCTTAAAACAGATATAGTCGATGTGGAAAACCAGCGCAAAAGATTGCAGATTCAAGCCACGGCTTACTTTCTGTTTCTTACAAAATACAG
Source organism: Acinetobacter sp. YH12095 (assembly GCF_013419245.1). Classification (NCBI taxonomy): domain Bacteria; kingdom Pseudomonadati; phylum Pseudomonadota; class Gammaproteobacteria; order Moraxellales; family Moraxellaceae; genus Acinetobacter; species Acinetobacter sp. YH12095. The sequence goes on along the minus strand of NZ_VPAL01000014.1, from coordinate 4,485 downwards.
AGGCTATGCTAAAATATGAAAAATTCATATCAATTAAAATTTAGAGGATAAAACGCTTGCAAAATCGGAAACTTAAAATAGGTATCGTTGTGGGAGAAGTATCGGGTGATACTTTAGGGGCACAACTCATGCGACGTTTTCGTGAGCAAGGCATTGATGCAGAGTTTGAAGGCATTGGTGGCCCACAAATGATTGCGGAAGGTTTTAAAAGTTATTATCCGATGGATATTTTATCGGTAATGGGCATTGTTGAAGTGCTGAAAGATTTGAAAAAACTCTTTGCAGTACGGGATGGTTTGGTCGAAAAGTGGACTCAACATCCCGTCGATGTCTTTGTCGGAGTTGATGCGCCTGATTTTAATTTACGTCTTGCCAAAAGTTTAAAACAGAAAAACTTGCCGATTAAAACCGTGCAATATGTCAGTCCTTCGGTATGGGCATGGCGACAAGGTCGGGTACATGGCATTAAAGCCAGTATAGATTTGGTACTGTGTTTATTTCCGTTTGAAAAAGCCTTTTTTAAAAAATGGGATGTGCCTGCAGCCTTTGTCGGACATCCTTTGGCGAGTCAGTTGCCGTTGGAAAATCCAATTGCTGCAGCAAAACAAGAATTGGGTCTAGACCAACAGCAACAATATATTGCGTTATTACCCGGTAGTCGACGTGGTGAAATTGAGCGTTTAGGGCCGTTAGTTTTAGATGCGGCTTATATTTTGACGCAAAAATATCCGCAGTTTAAGTTTCTAATTCCTGCAATTAATGATGCACGTAAACAACAAATTGAAGCGTTACTGCAGTCTTATCCGAGTGCATTACAAGACAAAGTGCAATTGATAGAAAATCGTGGCACAGAATCCAAAATTGGTCGTCAGGTAATGAATGCGTCCGATATGATTGCACTGGCTTCAGGCACGGCGACGTTAGAAGCGATGCTATTACATCGTCCAATGGTTACGTTTTATAAGCTGAATCGCATTACGTACTGGATTGCGAAACTGTTGGTGAAAATTCCTTATTATTCATTGCCAAATATTATTGCAGGTAAAAAGGTTATTCAGGAGTTAATTCAGGATGATGCAACGCCTGAGCGTTTGGCAGCAGAAATTGAAAAGTTAATTTATATCGAAACTGCACAAATTCAAGTGATGCAACATATCACTATGCATAAGCAATTATTGTCCGATAATAGCGAAGACCCTGCACAAGCAATTTTGGCGATTTTAGATCGTTAAACTGTTCATTTCGTGATTGCATTGTTGTTTTGAAACTGCTGCCGATACTGGCTAGGTGTTAGCTCGAATTGCTTTTTAAAAGTTTGGCTAAAGGCGGTTTCGGAAGAATAACCGACACGATGGGCAATTTGTTGAATCGACAATTGTCCTTGCTGTAAATAATGCGATGCCAAGCGTAGCCGATGTTGTTGTAAGTATGCCAAAGGCGGCTCACCAATTACCTGATTAAACAAATTGGCAAATTTAGAACGTGACATGCAACATTGTTCTGCCAAACTTTCTACCGTCCATGCTTTTTCGGGTTGACCATGAATAGTTGCGAGCGCATTGGAAAGTTCAGGATGTGCCAAAGCGCCGAGCCAGTTATTTGAGTCATCAAGCTGAAAAATATAATCACGCACACATTCAATCAGTAAAATACTGACCAAGTGATCTAATATTTTATCCCGTCCCGGTCGGATTTGATGACTTTCCACCGCTAAAAATTGCAAGCCAATTTGTAACCACTCGGGCGCTGTGCTGCACATGATATGCGGAATATGCAGATATTCGGGTAGGGCACTTAAAAGCGGTTTTGCCATGGTGGTGTCCATGTGGCATTGAATCACCAAAATAAATGCGTCTTCAGCTTGTGTGTGATTTATCGTGCCAAAATTTATTGACTGCTGTGACTGAATTTGAAATAAATCCGAAATATCAAAGTGTTCTGTCCAGTGAGTGTCTGCAGTTGCACTTGCGTAATGACTGCAACCCGATGGAATCAGGACAATATCACCTGCATCAATGTGAAGGTGTGTCTGTGCAGATAAATGGATATGCAGCGAGCCTTGTAGTACTACATAAGCCAGCATTGCCCCTTGGTCACGATATTGAAATGACCAATCTCCATGAGGATTTAAATAGATATATTCTGATTGGTGCAGATGTATATCATCAAAAATTTTACTTAAAGCATCCATATTTTAAGCATAAATCATTATAAAAAATAAACCTGTGATTTCAGGACAATATAGCGCATTTTTGCGCCAAAGACTTTTGCATAGCTTTTTTGGACGTCTGCAACTGTTCATTCTCGTGTCTTTCCACAAATATATAGGTAGAACAGCGTAGAAGGAAGAAAATAAGATGAACGCACCACTTCATTTGCTTAAAGAGATGGAACAGGATGTTCCTTATAAAAGCGCGGCTCAACTCGATAAAAAGCGTTATTTATGGTTGATCAGCCCATTTTTACCTGTATTGGGGATGGGGATTTTGGCGGGTTATCAATTCGCTCCGAAGCCTGCGAAAAAAGTTTTTGCTCTAGGTGGCCCTTTATTATTGCATGTGATTATTCCAACAATTGATACTTTAATTGGTCAAGATGCCAATAACCCAAGCAATGAAGATGTGAAACGACTTGAGGAAGATCGGTATTATTCGCGTTTGGTGAAAAGTTTTATTCCTTTGCAATATGCCGCCAATATTTATGCAGCTTATTTGGTTGGACGGCCACAAACCTCGTTAGTCGATAAAATTTTTCTGGGTATTTCCATGGGGATGGTGAATGGTATTGCTGTCAATACTGCGCATGAACTCAGCCATAAATCTTCAAAAATAGATCACTTACTGTCACATTTGGCTTTAGCACCAACAGGATATAACCATTTTCGGGTTGAGCATCCGTATGGGCATCATAAACGTGCTGCGACACCTGAAGACCCTGCATCTTCACGTATGGGAGAAACATTTTATGAGTTTTGGCCCCGCACGGTAAAAGGTTCGTTTAAGTCTGCACTGCAAATTGAAACTCAGCGTTTAAAACGTAAAGGCAAAAGTTTTTGGTCGAAAGACAATGAATTATTACAAGGCTGGGGCATGAGTGCGGCATTTCATGCTGCATTGTTGGCGCGTTTTGGTACTGGGATCATTCCGTATTTGGCGACACAGGCTTTTTATGGCATTAGCCTGTTTGAAATAATTAATTATATAGAACATTATGGCTTGCTTAGACAAAAAGATGCGCATGGCAAATATGAGCGCACTATGCCTGAACACAGCTGGAATAATAACAATATTGTGACCAATTTGTTTTTGTATCAATTACAACGTCATTCCGATCATCATGCTTATCCAACCCGACCATTTCAGGCTTTGCGACATTTTGATGAAGCGCCTGAATTACCAAGCGGTTATGCTAGCATGTTGCTGCCTGCCATGATTCCACCTTTGTGGTTTAAAATTATGGATAAACGTGTATTTGAACATTATCAAGGCAATTTAAACAAAGCCAATATTCAGCCTAAACGCCGTGCACGAATTTTTAAGAAATTTGGTGTGGTGGATAATTGATTGAATTATTAAGATTATTTTTTAATATTCATTTTGATATTTCTTTTGTATATATCTTTCAAAGGAAAGATTGAGATGTATACCAGATGTCTATTTTCACTCATCTTACTATGAATTGACTTCATCTCATTTTGGCGCATAATAAAGTTATATATTTATATAATATTGAGGTGGGTATGATTCATACAAACTTGAGAAAAGTAGGTGGTTCGGTCATGCTTGCCGTACCGCCTACATTATTAAAAAGTTTAGGTTTAGATGCGGGAAAGGAAGTTTCTCTGAGCATTGTGAATGGTAAGTTAGTGGTCGAACCTAAAGCGAAGCCATCTTATAAATTGGCTGACTTGCTGCAAGAGCATCAAGCTTTAGCATTAGAGCAAGATGCGTGGCATGATGTAAAAGCAGTTGGGCGAGAAGAAATCTAATGAATCAAGGCGATATTTATTTGATTTCATTAGATCCAACACTTGGACATGAACAACAAGGTAAGCGACCTGTATTTGTTATTTCACCTAAGTCATTTAATCTTATTACTAAAATGCCGATTGTTTTGCCTATTACTTCTGGTGGAAACTTTGCACGAAATATGGGTTTCGCTGTAGAGCTTATTGGTGGGAAAACTACAGGTATTGTGCGTTGTGATCAATCTAGAGCTTTAGATTTTGAAGCTAGACACGCGCGGTTTTTAGAATCCTCGCACGCAGATGTTTTGGATGAGGTTTTAGCAAGATATATCGCAATTTTTTCACCTGAAGATTAATTTATATAGAAAAAGACAGAAATTTATAGCAATATTTCCTCTGTACACGACAAAAATAGATAACTCATTGAAATAATGTCACAATAATTGTTTTCTAACGACGAATACTATGACACATCTCAATGAGTTATATCTTATCTTAAACAAATCTCTAAAATGGAA